>CAMBTF010000270.1 GCA_945870545.1 Akkermansia muciniphila | reverse complement strand
TCATAGGTGTCCATGAAATCCAGCCACAGCGCGCGATCCTTGAGGTCATCGGGGTTGAATTTCCAATGTTTTGCCGGATTCACGAGGCGGGAATCGAGCCGCCGCTTCTGCTCGTCTCGCGAGATGTGGAGGTAGATTTTCACGACGGTAGTGCCCTCTTCGGCAAGCATGCGCTCGAAGTCCGCGACGTGCCCGAAGCGTTGTTTCCAGATCTTTTCCGGGAACAGCTTCTTCACTTTCACGGCGATGATATCCTCGTAGTGGCTGCGGTTGAAGATGACCAGCTGTCCGTTGCGCGGGACTTTGTCGTGGACGCGCCACAGGAAGTCCCGCGCCAGCTCCTCCTCGCTGGGCTTCTTAAAGGAACGGACATGGATACCCTGCGGATCGATGCGGGAGAAGACATGCTTGATGCACCCATCCTTGCCGCCGGTGTCCATCGCCTGCATCACCACGAGAATGCGGTGCTTGTTCTGCGCATAAAGCACGGTCTGCAGAAGCTTCAGCTCGTCCTGCAGTTTGTCGAAGGCCTCTAAGCTCTCCTCTTTCCCACCGTCGTCGAAAAGGTGACGGTCGTCGGCGTCAATTTTACGCAGATCCACCTTTGCTCCGGGCTTCACCAAATATCTTTCCAATGCACCGCTAACTGGCATATTTCTTTATCCATGCTTGCTGCCGCGATGACAAGCACGGACTCCCCGCGTTTTCGCGGTTGTAAAAATCGGACTCAGCCATTTTGATGATGGCATGCCGAGCGCGCGGAAAAAGAACATCCTTCCCTCCGCCGATCCGGCGTCATTGCTCACCGCGTTACACATCGGCGCGAGTTCTGTATCCATCATCATCGCGGAGCGCGATTCGGAGGGGAACCCCACACCCATCGATTTCTTAGAGCAGCCCGCGCCGCTCGCGCAGGATGTTTTCGGTGGCAATGTCGTCTCCAACGCGACCACCGAGCGCATCGTTTTCATCATCCGCGGTTATCAGGAAACGCTTTCGGAAATGGGCCTCGACCCACATAACCTTACCCGCGCCGTCGCCACCAATGTCCTTCACGAGGCCGCGAACCACGAGTCTGTCCTCAACCGCATCCGCATCGCCTGCGGACTGCCCGTTTCCATGATCGACGATGGCGAAATGACCCGCCTCATCTACCTTAAGACCCGCCGCCGCCTCCAGCACCTTCCGGCCATGACGCGGCGCACCGCGCTCGTCGTCCACGTCGGCCCCGGCAACACCCGCGCCCTGCTTTTCCACGAAGGCCTGATCACCCGTTACACCAGCTACCGCATGGGCACGCACCGCACCCGCGAGGCGGTCGAGGCCTCACATGCCGAAGGCCCTGCTCTCCTCCGCGTGATCCGTGAACACGCCTCGGGAAATCTCGCCCAGCTCCGCTTCGATTTCTCCGATGTGTCGATCGAAGGCATCATCCTCATCGGCTACGAGATCCAGTCCGTCTCCTCTTTCCTCACGAAAAACAACGAGGCGTGCTCGCTCAAGGATTTCCGGAAATTCACCGCCGAAACCGCCATCCTCAGCGATCTCGGCACGGTGAAACGCTTCCAGCTCGATTACCAGACGGCCGAGGCGCTGATCCCTGCCTTGGAGATCAATCTCGCCATCGCCGAGGCGCTCGGGATGAAGGAAGTCCACATCCCCAACTCAGACTACGAGCAAGGCCTGCTGCACGATCTCCTTGTTTCCCGCGAGATGAGCGGCTCCTTCGCCTCCGAGGTGCTGCGCTCCGCCCGCATCCTCGCCGAGCGCTACCAATCCGATCCCGGCCACGGCGAGCATGTCGGGAAACTTTGCGCCCATTTCGTCACCAACCTCCAGGATCTCCACCACCTCACCGAGCACGACGCGCTGCTCCTCCAAGTCGCGGCCATCCTCCACGAGGTCGGAACCTATGTCAGCCCCCGCGCCCATCACAAGCACTCGGAATACATTATCCTGAACTCGGAAATCTTCGGGCTCGACCGCCTCGACGTTACCATCGTGGCCCTCGTTTCACGCTACCACCGCCACTCCGGCCCGAAGCTCGATCACTCCGCCTACGCCGCGCTCTCCACCGATGACCGCATCCGCGTCTGCAAGCTCGCCGCCATCCTCCGCGTCGCCGATGCCCTCGAGCGCACCCACGCCCAGCGCATTTCCAAGATCGAGATCCTCCGCACCCACGACAAGCTCCGCATCCGCCTCCCCGGCCTCAAGGACGCCGCCATCGAGCGCCTCGCCATGGACTCCAAGGCCGATCTCTTCGAGCAGGTCTTCGGCCTCACCGTCGTCATCGAGGAGGATAACTGAGCTTGAAAACGGAGTCCTTTTCCCCTATCCATATCCCATGACAGCCGCCGTGAAACATCTCGTGGAAGAAGCCCTGCGCCTCGCCCCGGAAGAGCGCGAAGAACTCGTGGAAACCCTCCGCAGCCACAGCGAGCCCGACGAGGAGTGGTCGAAAGAATGGGGCGAGGAGATCGGAAGGCGCGCCGAGGAAGTATTGAGCGGAAAATGCGAATGCATCTCCGCGGAAGAAGCTCACCGGCGCGTGCGGCAGTCCCTCTCGGAAATCCGATGACAACGGATTTCCACAACGAGGCGCTCGCCGAATACCACAATTCCGCGGCATACTCCGAGAATATGTTCGGCTTGGGGGAGGAATTCGTCCAAGCGGTCGAACATGCCATCGCCGCCATCTCATCGGATCCCAAACGCTACAAACCCGCTGGCGAAAATCTCCATGACTTCCGCATGGAACGCTTCCCATACCACCTCTTTTACCTCCATCTCCTCGGCTCGGAACGCGTCACCATTCTCGCCGTCGCCCACACCTCCCGCCGCCCCAACTACTGGAAATCCCGCATCCCCCCACTTCCTTGAGTTTTGAAATTTAAAATTTAAAGTTTTATGCCCCCATACCACAACCGCGAACTCTCCTGGCTCGAATTCAACCAGCGCGTCCTCGCCCAGGCCTTCCGCGATGACCTGCCGCTGCTGGAACGCGTGAAATTCCTCGCCATATCCGCCAGCAACCTCGACGAGTTTTTCCAGGTCCGCGTCGGTTCCCTGATGCTGTTGCGCCGTAGCGGTCGGAAAACCCGGGACAACTCCGGCTACACCCCCGCGCGCAACCTCACCGCCATCCGCGAGCGCGTTTTGAAAATGAACGCGGACCAATACGGACTCCTCAACGGCACCCTGCTCCCCACACTCGCGGAAAAGGGCATCGTCCTCCTCTCCGCCGCGCAACTCACCGATGCCCAGCGCGCCCAGACCGCCATCGCTTTCGACGACAACATCTCGCCGCTGCTCACGCCGCTCGCCGTCGATCCCGACTCCGCCCCCCCCATCGTCCCCGCGCTCCAGATCGTCCTCGCCTGCACCCTCCACGATCCGGTGGCAAAAGCCTCGCGCCACGTCCTCATCCCCATCCCCGAGAACCTGCCGCGCCGCATTC
>CAMBTF010000269.1 GCA_945870545.1 Akkermansia muciniphila | reverse complement strand
AACTCTAAAATTTAAACCTTCAGGAAGAGAAGAGGCTGTCGATCCGCCTCTTCATTGGAGTTTAAAGTTTAAAATTTAGAGTTTCGTCCGCCCGCCGTTCGCTTTCCGGAAGGGGTCGAAGACGGAGTCCATGCCGAGTTCCTTGATCTCGCAGACATGGGCCATGAGTTCGCCGAGGCGGCCTTTGGGGAAGGAGCGTTGTTTGAACCAAAGCAGGTATTCCTCGGGGAGGTCGCAGAGCGGGACCCCGTTTGGCGGGTATTTTTCCTTTCCGAACATCCCGAAAGGCATGCGGGTGCAGTGGATCTCCATGAGGAGGTTGCGATAATCATCACAGTCGATTTCAGTAAATTCCATGGCGGGCTTGCGGGGTGTTGGAACTTGGTTCAGTGTTGGCGTATGACAATCAGGTTTTTGCACACACGCATCCGGGTGAAGAGCCTAGAGGATTCCATCGCGTTCTACGAGAAGCTCGGCTACAGGCTTGGCAAAAGGAAGGACTCCCCGCAAGGCAACAAGCTCGCCTTCATGGAACTGGAGGGCAACGATGTCTTTTTGGAGCTCACGTGGTCGCCGGATTACACCGCCACCTGCCCGGAGGATCTGATGCACACCTGCCTCGGCGTTGATGATATCGTGGGGTATTGCGACGCGGTCGAGAAAGCGGGCATCGAGATCTGGCCATCCGGCTGGCGGGAAAAATTCACCGGCGGCGGGACGAAAATGGCCTTCGTCACCGATCCCGACGGATATGAGGTGGAGATTTTAGAACGGTAAGAGGCAATCACAGATGGCACACATCAACACGCATCTTTCATTATGAGAAAACCCAAATCCAAACCCTCTTCATCCGTGCCCATCCGTGCCATCCGTGGTTCTCTCTTCCTCTTCTCTCTCCTCGCTCCCATCGCGGGAGCTTTTCCGGTCAACGAGAAGAAAGCTCCCGAGTCGCCCGGCGACATCAAGGCGATCCAGTCTGCCCTGCTCGCCGCGATTCCCAAGGCGCAGACCGCCACCGTTTGCATCGATCTCGGCGATGGCTCCGGCAGCGGCGTGATTGTTTCGGAAGACGGGCTGGTAATGACCGCCGCGCACGTTTCCACCGGGGTCGGAAAGGATGTAACCGTGATCATGGCAGACGGCACCAAGCTCAAGGCCGAGACCCGCGGGCTCGATTCCGAGACGGACGCGGCCCTCATCCAGATCATCGAGAAACTTCCTGACGGAAAGCCTTACCCTTTCGTGGAGATCAACAAGTTGGACGACACGAAGCTCGGTGACTGGGTGTTTTCCCTCGGCCACTCCGGCGGTTTCGACAAGGCGCGCGGGGCGGTCTCTCGCATCGGACGCCTCGTGCGTGTAGCGAATACCACCTTGCAGACGGACGGCGCGCTAATCGGCGGCGATTCCGGCGGGCCGCTCTTTGATATGGAAGGTCGCCTCATTGGCATCCACTCGCGGGTCGGCGCGGTGGTCGGCGTGAACATGCACGTGCCGGTGAAAGTCTTCACGGACAACTGGGAGCGGATGCTGAAGTCCGAATTCATCGGCGAGGGGCAGTTCGCGGAGAAACCGGAGAAAGGCAAAGGCTTCCTCGGCCTAGCCACGAAGTCCGCCGAGGGCGGGATCGAGGTCACCAAGGTCGGGAAAAAAAGCCCGGCGGAGGAGGCGGGCATCAAGGAGGGAGACCTGCTCCGCACGCTCAATGGCGAGAAGCTCGATTCCCGCGAAAAACTGCAATCCATCCTCGCGGAACTTGCCGCCGGGGACAAACTCGCCCTAGAAATCACCCGCGATGGCAAAGATGAAACGGTCAAACTTAAGCTCGGCAAGCGTTAGTCTCGCCTTCGCGGTGGCGCTCGCCGTCCCCGCCTTTGCGCAGCAGAGCTTGGAAACGAATTTCCGCACCACCGGAGACGCCGTGCTAGCTGCCTTCGTGCCGCAGCGGCAGGTCATCCAGAAATCCAGCGCCGTCATCTACGATGGTCGCAAGGAGATCGCCTACGGCACTGTCATCAGTGCCGACGGCTACCTCCTCACCAAGGCCAGCGTGGTGGAGGGTGTCGGAAAAATTGATGTCCGCGTGGACAAAGAATCCTTCAAGGACGCGAAGGTCGTGATGACCGATCCACGCTGGGATGTGGCTTTGCTCAAGATCGAGGCCACGGATCTCACTCCCGTCGTCTTCGCCCCGGACAGCAAGCTCCCGCGCGGCACATGGGTCGTCGTCAATGGCGTCACCAGCCGCACGAACCGCCGCGTCATGGCCGGCATCATCAGCGCCGACGCCCGCGAGATCCCGACCGAGGGCGGAGCGGTGCTGGGCGTCACCCTCAAGGAAACCAAAAAAGGCCTGACTGTTGAGGAAGTCAGCAAGGACAGCGGTGCCGAGAAAGCCGGGATGAAAAAAGGCGACATCCTTATCACCATCGCCGGAAAGCCGTTAAAGGAAATCGCCGCCCTTGGAAAACTCCTCGCCAAGATGAAATCCGGCACGGACGTGAAAGTCACCCTCCTGCGTGACGGGAAACAATCCGAACTCGACGTCAAGCTCTCCGCCCGCGGTGACCTTTTCCGCGTGGTCTCCCGCAACGACATGATGAGCGGCGATTTCTCCAACCGCCGCAGCGGCTTCCCCCGCGTCATCCAGCACGACGTCCTCGGCGCCTCCATCACCATGGGCGGCCCCGTCCTCGACCTCGAAGGCCGCGCCGTTGGTATGAACATCGCCCGCGCCAACCGCGCCGAAACCTACGCCATCCCCGTCGAGGAGTTGCGTGAACTCGCTGAGGGCATGGTCAAGCAGGTGGGGAAATAGGCTGAGGAAAAATCAGCCGGTCTTTGCCCCGTTGGGCCATGTGCGTCAAGTTAACGGCTGGGAACGCGAGTTTATAACTCGCATGCCCATGAATGGAGAAAAAATAGACCTTCGAGGTTTGTTCCTTTTGCTGGTTCATGGGCATGCGGGTAGGAAACCCGCGATCCCAGTGGTATGAATAGATCTTCGAGGTTTGTCCCTTTTGCTGGTTCATGGGCATGCGAGTTACAAACTCGCGTTCCCAGCCCTACATGGCGCAACGGGGCGCGGGAAGGGTGACGGGTGGTTGCGCTTTCCCCTCACCGTACCTCCGCCGTGCGGACGAAGTCCACAAACCTCGCACGCTGGGCGGTGACCATTTTTGCTTCGCCGGTGAGCTTGAAGAACCAGGTGGTATCGGCGGTGCGGAGGATGGCGGCGCTGATGGCGGCGTGGCGGTCGCCGCTGAATAGTGGTTCGGCGCTGGTCATGTGGACGAGGGTGGTGGCGCCGTGGGTGCTTTGGGTGGTTTCGCCGAGGGCGGGATCGTCTTCCTGTTCCAAGGGGGGGAGTCGGAGTTGGGTGCGCCAGAGGTTGACGTTTTCGAGGTTGGTGTCGCCCTCGCCGGGGAGGGGGACGACGGAGACATCGCCATCGATGCCCTCGGGGTCGGTGG
>CAMBTF010000268.1 GCA_945870545.1 Akkermansia muciniphila | reverse complement strand
TTCATTCCCTATCTCGGCGCAGCCGCGACGATTATGTTTTTCCTCCCTGCTTTCAGCGCTGCCGTGAACATCCTGCGGACCGCCATTGCCGATCCCGAGGTCGTGAACAACAGCCCCACGCTGCGCTTCACGATGGCCGGTATCATCGGACTCATCGTGATGGCCGCCGCCTCCGTATTTCTGAATATCCCGGGAAAAACCCTGGAGTTCGCCCAGTTCTCGATGTCGGGCTACGGTTTCGAAATCCTTTCCATCTACGGCTTTTTCAGCTTCGTGATGTTCGGCGCGATCTACTTCATCGTCCCGCGTGTCACCCGCCGCGAATGGCTTTCCCGCCGTCTCATCAAGTGGCACTTTTTCCCATCAGTTTACGGTGTCGCGATCATCGCCTTGATCGCCATCTTCGGCGGCATCCAGCAGGGTATCGGTCAGGAGGAGTTCGAGCAGTCATGGTCGGAAGTGGCCAAGCGCGCTGTGCCTTATGCCTGGGCGATCACCATTGTCTGGTGCTTCATTCTTTTCTCGAATTTCTTCTTCTTCATGCACCTCACCGTGATGTGGCTCCGCCTCGGTCGCCGCAGCACCCATCCCACAATGCTGGTTTCCGGGCACCATGGTAGTCCACATGGCGATGACGGCGATATCGATAACTGTGGTCCTGGCACCGCCTCCGCCCATTAGCATGGAATTTAGGATTTAAAATTTAGAGTTTAAAATTTCCCCAAATGAGCTTCCGCACTTTCATTCTCAGCCTTTCCGCCAGCTTCGGTGTCGCATGGCTGGCCATTGTCATCGTTCCCTATTTCAAAATGCGTTCGCTGGAACCGATCGCTGTTGAAGAGGGCGACGGCACGAACGCGGTTTACATCCCCAAGCGCGCGGGACGCATCGCGGATGGTGCCGAGGTTTATGCTGCGAACGGCTGTTACCAGTGTCACTCCCAGTTAGTCCGGCCCACCTACGCAGGCAACGACATGTTCCGTCCCGATATGGGCGGCATTGCTGGCGATGAGGAGCGCGGTGATACCCGCCGGGAAACAAACGCCTTCGATTTCCAAGGCGAGAAGTTCGCGCAGATCGGCATCTCCAGACTGGGTCCCGATCTCTCCAACCTCGGTCGTCGCATCGAGGCGATCTATGCCAAGGGTGCCAACCCCGAAGCATGGCTCTACGGCCACCTCTACAACCCGCGCTGGAGGCCTGACCGCCGCGAATCCTCGTGCCCTTCCTTCCGTTTCCTTTTCAAGGTCACCGAGATCAAAGGAAATCCATCCGAAGAATCACTTCCGTTCCCCGTGGAGGAGGGGATGGAGATCACCCCGAAACCCGAGGCACGCGCACTGGTTTCTTATCTTCTTTCGTTGAAAAAAGACCAACCAGTGCCAGCTTCCCTCAACTTCGCCCCTCCGACCGCCGCTGCTCCGAAAGCTCCCTGATCGCAGATGGATTAAGAACCAATCTCAGCCATGTCATCGCCCAACCCGCACTCGAAACCCGATCTCGACGAAACGATCAACGTGACCCAGGCGCACGCCCGCGTCGCTAGCGAATTTTCCGCCGCCACGCGTGAAAAGCTTCTCGCCGAAAGCGGTCGCGAATCCGTCCCGCTGTGGGTGATCACCGCTTGCGGAGTTGTCCTCCTGATCGCGGGCGGCGTCCTCGGCAATGCCGGAACCCTGTTTTCATACGACAATACGTTTCGTGCCAACTACGTCCGAGGCACGGCGCCCGGCGGCGCCGACAGCGGCCCGCAGCCCAAGACTGCTCTGATGGCATTCAGCGCCAAGGGTTCTAAAATCTATTCCGCGAAATGCAACGGCTGCCACGGAGCCGATGGCAAGGGCGATGGTGCGAACTACCCATCCCTCGTTGGTTCCACCTTCGTGATCGAGGAAAACCAGAAGCTTGCGATGGTTATCCTGAACGGCATCCAGGGCCCGATCAGCAACGGCAAGACCTACGGTGCCGGCATCATGCCTGCCCAAGGCGCGGGTATGACCCCGGAAGACCTCGCTGGTGTGATGACTTACGTCCGCAACAATTTCGGCAACTCCACCGGCGATGTGGTCAGCGTTGAGATGGCGAAAAGCGCCCTTGATGTCTCCGCCGCCCGCGAGAAAGCTGGGCAGTCCGTCACCTCCGAGGAAATCCTCGCCAAACACAAGGTCATACTCTCCGGTGCGGATATTTCCCCGGAAATCATGGTCAATCCAGCCACACTCGCCCCGGTGGAATGAGCTCATCTTCATTAGAGTTTAGAAATTAGAATTTAAAGTTTTCACCAACCTATGAGCGCCCACGCAGCATCACCTTCTGGTCACGACCACTCGCACGACGACCATCATCACGATCCCGGATTTTGGAAAAAATACGTTTTCTCGACGGATCACAAATGGATCGGGATGCAGTATGGCATCACCGCCATGCTCTTTTTGGCGTTCGGCTTTTATCTGATGATGGTGATGCGCTGGAGCATCGCTTATCCGCACGAACCGCTCCCCGAGTGGATGAGCTGGATCTTCACCGACAACTGGAAAGCCCGCTGGCTGCAGGACGGGAAAGTCACGGGGGAAACCTACAACATGTTCGGCGCGATGCACGGCACGATCATGGTGTTCCTCGGTATCGTGCCGCTCGGTTTCGGGGCCTTCGGAAACTACGTCACGCCCCTCCAGATCGGCGCGGTGGACATGGCTTTCCCCAAGCTCAACATGGTTTCCTACTGGGTCTATCTCGTCGGCGGCCTGATCATGTGTGCCTCCTTCTTCATGGAGTCCGGAGCCGCGAAATCCGGCTGGACGAACTACTCGCCGCTCGCCGGTTTCGCCGACGGACAGATCGTGAACCAATGGCTGGCAGGGCAGACCCAATGGTTGATCGGACTCGTGTGTCTGATCACCTCCTCGCTGTTGGGCTCGGTCAATTTCATCACTACCATCATCAACCTCCGCGCCCGCGGCATGACTTGGATGCGCCTGCCCTTCTTCGTCTGGGCGATGCTCGTCACCGGCTTCCTGCTCCTGCTCGCATTCCCTCCTCTTGAAGCGGCCGGCATCATGCAGTTGATGGATCGCGTAGGCCACTCGTCCTTCTTCATGCCCTCCGGCCTATTCACGAAATCGGAAGGTCTTGCCGATCTCTCCGGCGGTGGCTCCCCGCTGCTTTTCCAGCACCTTTTCTGGTTCCTCGGCCACCCGGAGGTTTACGTCCTCCTGCTGCCCGCCATCGCCTGCGTCGCGGAAATCATTCCCGCCAACACCCGCAAGCCGCTCTGGGGCTACAAGTCGATGGTCTATTCACTCCTGATCCTAGGCTTCCTCTCATTCATCGTCTGGGCTCACCACATGTATATGACAGGCATGGGCGCCGCAGTCTCGACCTTCTTCCAAACCACCACGGTGCTGATCTCCATCCCCTCGGTGATCATCATCACGGCACTGCTGATTTCGCTATGGGGTGGCTCGATCCGTTTCACCCCTCCCATGCTCTGGGCCTGCGCCTTCATCCCGATGTTCGGCATCGGCGGCCTCACC
>CAMBTF010000267.1 GCA_945870545.1 Akkermansia muciniphila | reverse complement strand
GACCGTATCGAGGTCGATGACGATGGGCGGAAGGCTGGGGTCGGTGGGGAAAAGGATGTTGGAGATCTTGGTGTCGTTGTGGGTGATGCGAATCGGCAGGCCGGCATCGACGAGGAGGCTCGTGAGGTGCTTCTGGGAAAGGATGAAATCGACATCCGCGCGGGCGTTCTCCAGGCGGCCGACGGGGTTTTTCTCGGCGGCGGCGAGGAGTTTCGCGAAGTAGGTGGGCGTGTGGTGGAAGTGGGGGATGGTCTCGTGGAGGGCGGCGGGGTCGAGATCGGAGAGCTTCGCCTGGAAGCTGCCGAAAGCGGCGGCGGCGCGGAACGCGAGGTCGGGCGAGTCGATTTTCATGAAGGTCTGTGTGCCTTCATGGAAAGGGTAGCAGCGCCACACGGTGTGATCCGGCAGGGTGAGCCAGCTTTGCCCGCCTTGTGCGGGGATGAGTTGGAGTTGCTCCGTGCCCGGATCGCGAGCCCCGATGTGGCCGGTGACCTGAAAGATATTCTCCATCACTTTTTCCGGCTCAGGGAAGACGGAGGAGTTGATGGATTGCAGGATGTAGCGTTTTTCCGACGAGCCGCTGCGGCAGGTGACAGCGTAGGTGGTGTTGATTAGGCCGGTGGGGATCTCCTCAAACGCGACCACGGGACCGGGAAGGATGAAGCGTGCTGCGATCTCGGGGATGGGCGGTGCGGTGCGTTTTGGAGCCATGTCTCGTGTCTGAAAAAATGAAGGGTTGAAGGGCGGGGTGACGGGCAGTATGCACATTCACCCGATGAAGCGAAAACAATTTACCCGCCGGAATATCCTACGGATCGGTATGTGTGGAAGCGCGGCCACCCTGTGCGGAGGCGCGGCCACCTTGGGATACACCATGTTAGTGGAGCCGTTTTTCCTGGAATTCGTCGAGCGGGAGTTACCCATCACGAACCTGCCGGATTCGCTAAAAGGGAAGACCCTCGTCCAGATCAGCGACATCCATGTCTCGGCGCGGGTTTCCTCGGATTTCCTGATCGAAAGCTTCAAAAAAGTCGCCGCGCGGAAGCCGGATATCGTAGTCTATACAGGGGACTTCGTGACGCTGGACGAGGGGACGGAAGCGGGGATGGCCGCGGTTTTCCCACATCTCCCCACTGGCAGGAGCGGCACGGCGGCGATCCTCGGGAACCACGATTACGGCGTGAACTGGGCGGACGAAAGCTGGGCGGAAAAGATCACGGCGGCGCTGGGAAAAGCAGGCATTCCGGTGTTGTGCAACGAGGTGCTGGAGATCGGTGGACTCCAGGTGCTCGGCCTCGGCGATCTGTGGGCGGAAAAATTCGATCTCGCGGCGGGGCTTTCCGCTCTCGCTCCAGGCAAGGCGGCGCTGGCTCTGGCACACAATCCCGACTCGCTCGATGAAGGTGATTGGAGCAGCTACCAAGGCTGGATCCTCGCCGGGCATACCCATGGCGGGCAGTGCAAGCCGCCCTTCCTCCCTCCGCCGCTGCTCCCTGTCACGAACAAACTCTACACCGCGGGTCACTTGCCGCTCTCGGGCGGGAGGGATCTCTACATCAACCGTGCGCTCGGATACTTGCACCAAGTTCGTTTCAACGTGAGGCCGGAGATCACCGTTTTCACGCTCAGCTAGGGACGATCCATCTCGCCGAAAATGAGAGTGCCGCCCGCAGTCTGGAGGGTGGTAACCACGACCACATCCACCGCATGCCCCATTTCCGAGGCCGCTTGGTTAACGACGATCATCGTGCCATCCGGCAGGTAGCCGACCGCTTGGTGCTCTTCCTTGCCCGGCCTTACCAATACGACATGGAGCCTCTCGCCAACGGCGATGGAGGGACGCAGTGCGATATCGAGTTCGTTGAGATTGAGCACGGACACGCCCTGTAACTTCGCGATCTTCGCGAGGCTGTCCTCCAGTGTGAGCAGCCGAGCGCCGTAGAATTTCGCCATCTCAATCAGGCGGGAATGGAGGGTTTGCTCCTCCGTGACGATCCTAGTGTCGTGTACGGAAATCTCGATATGCGGCGATGACTTCATTTTCTCAAGATTCTCTAGGCCGCGCTGGGCGCGCTGGCGCAGGCCGCTGGGACTCTCGTTGGCGAGGGTCTGGATTTCCTCCAGGACGAACTGGCCGACGATGAGCCGCCCACTGATGAAGCCCGAGGAAAGCAGCCCGAGGATTCGCCCGTCCATGATCGTCTCCGCATCTAGCACGATGGGCTGGCCGGAGCTGGCGTCCTGGCGAAAGCGGACGTAGGGGATGATGAACGCGAAATCGTCCCGGTTGCTGCGGAGGGCAAGCACGGCCCCGAGAAACCCGAGGCTGGCGAAAAGCGTGACATCCAGCGCTAGCCGCAATGAACTCACCATTGTCTCACCGTATTCCGTCTTTTCGATTTTTTCGCGGAAAGCGAGTTCGAGGAGGTTTGAAATTTCCACACGGGTGAGCAGCCACGCGCAAAACAGGCCGACCCCGAGGCCGAAGGTGGCCGTGGAGAATCCGCGCAGGGTGAAGCCCTCCGTGAGCCGCTCGATCCCGATGAAAACGATCCCGATGGCGAGGCCGATGATCAAGCCGGTGGCGACCGACATCTCGAGCGGCGTCCCCTTCGTGCTTAGCGCGATGGCTACGCCCGCCGCCTGGCAGACCAGCAGATAGACCAGGCGGGCGATGTTGACGGAGGAGCGGTGCATAAAGGGTGACGAAATAATCACAATCCCCGCCCGCACCTACAAGGCGAAAGGAAAAGAGACGAGGGTGACATCATTCCTGCTCGTCGGCGGTCATCTTGATGTCTGTCAGCGCAGCGATGAAATCCCCGAGGATCTCCACCGGCACCATGATCGTGTCACGGTTGCCGCCGACATCCTCCGTGATCTTCACTACCATGCCTCGCGAGTTCTGTTTTAGGTCGAGAAAAAAGGTTTTCCGATCCGATAGGATTTTTTCCGTATGCAACAAGTCGTTATCCACTTTAATCCCTTGGTTGTTGTTCGTTTCCAGCATTGGGAGGCGGGCTTGATTGTCAACCCATTTTCCTGACCTCGCCGATGCGTGGATTCATCCCTAGTGATCATTCCGGTGGCCTTTCATCCTTGCGCGGTTTCGAAAATGGAGATGATCCCTCACATGGCATAAAACTTCAAGAAATGTTCATCAGTTCCCTTCGCCGCTTTGATTGCCTCCGCTTGAGTTCGCAGGGTGTAGTTTCCAAAGGAGACGATCCGCCTCATCGAATTCCCGGAGGATGTAATGGGTTCTGATCAGCGCCAGTTGGCAGTTTGCCACGATATTCGCCTGCGAGGCATCCTCCCACTCCTGCCCATCTGCGGGCGCGATGGATACGATCGCTTTGACAAGCTGATCCCTGAGCTCCTCATAGGTTTTGCATGAGTACAGCTTTTCATACTCGGGATTGGTGAAATTCGGCTTTCCCCGGAAATCCCAGAAGTTGCCCCCATCTTCCGGAATGGGTGTCTCGGCAGATGCCCGAAGAACGGCGAGAAGGAACCAGATTGTGAGCGCCGTTCTT
>CAMBTF010000266.1 GCA_945870545.1 Akkermansia muciniphila | reverse complement strand
CCGTGGCCGACGCCTACGCCGCGCGCACACCGGAGATGTTCTCCCTGGAAATGTGGGGCGGCGCGACCTTCGACACCGCGATGCGTTTCCTCAACGAGTGCCCGTGGGAACGCCTCCGCCAGCTCCGCGCGAAGGTGCCGAACATCCTTTTCCAGATGCTCTTCCGCGGCTCGAACGCCGTCGGTTACTCGAACTATCCCGACAACGTCGTCGCCGGTTTCATCAAACACTCCGCCGACAGCGGGATGGACATCTTCCGTATCTTCGACTCGCTGAACTACCTGCCGAACATGAAGGTCGCCATGGAGGCTGTTAGAGAGCACGGAAAATCCATTTGCGAGGCCGCCATCTGCTACTCCGGCGACATCCTCGATCCCGCCCGCCCGAAATACGACCTCAACTACTACATCGCGAAGGCGAAGGAACTTGAGAAAATGGGCGCGCACATCCTTTGCATCAAGGACATGGCCGGCCTCTGCAAACCGCAGGCCGCCTACAATCTCGTCCACGCCCTGAAACAGGAAATCGGCATCCCCATCCATTTCCACACCCACGACACCTCCGGCCTCAACGCCGCTTCCGTCATCGCCGCCTCGCGCGCCGGGGTCGATATCGCCGACCTCGCCATAGCCTCGATGTCCGGCTCCACCTCGCAGCCGAACCTCAACTCCGTCGTCGCCGCGCTCAAATCCTCCCCACAGGATCCCGGACTCGACCTCGACGCCCTCAACGACATCTCCGACTACTGGGAGCACGTCCTCGGTTTCTACAAACCCTTCGACTCCGCACCGCGCGCCGGCACCGCCGAGGTTTACGAGCACGAAATGCCCGGCGGCCAATACACCAACCTCCGCGAGCAGGCCAACGCCATGGGACTCGGCCACCGCTGGCGCGAAATCGCCCGCACCTACGCCGAGGTCAACCAACTCTTCGGCGACATCATCAAGGTCACGCCTTCCTCGAAGGTCGTCGGCGACATGTGCATGTTCCTCGTCACCCGCGGCATCAAGGCGGCCGATGTCACCAAGATCAAACCCGGCTCCATCGACTTCCCCGAATCCGTCATCGACATGCTCTCCGGCGGCCTCGGCCAGCCCGACGGCGGATGGCCCGCCGATGTCCAGAAAGTCGTCCTCGGCCCGAACCACAAGATCACCACGAAACGCCCCGGCGAACTCGCAGAACCCGTGGATCTCAACGAAGTTGCAAAACTACTCAATATCCAATCCCCAATAATCAATAATCAATCCGCCGACGCCATCTACAGCCACCTGATGTATCCCGCGGTTTACAAAGAGTTTCAGGCCTCCCGCACGCGCTACGACGACCTCAGTAAACTCCCCACCCCCGCCTTCTTCTACGGCCTCCAGATCGGCGAGGAAATCGAGGTCGAGATCGATCCCGGGAAAATCCTCATCATCAAGCTCATCTCCATCGGCGAGGCCGATACGGAAGGCGAGCGCACGCTGTTCTACGAACTCAACGGCATGCCCCGCGAGTCCATCGTCACCGATAAATCCCTCACCGGCACCGCCACCGCAGCCCGCCGCAAAGGCGACCCGAACGACCCCTCCCAGGTCTGCGCCCCCCTTCCCGGCATGGTCACGGAAATTACCATCTCCCCCGGCACCGAGGTCAAGGCCGGCGACAAGCTCGTCATCATCGAGGCCATGAAAATGCTCACCACCGTCTCCGCCCCCGTGGACGGGATCGTCAAGGAAATCATCGTCAAGAAAGGCGTGCAGATCGACTCCGACGACCTACTTGTAATTCTCGAAGCATGATTTCCTTCTGTGATAATTTAAGCATGTTACGCCTCGCTCCAAGTTCAACCATCAAATCACATTTAAAATGAAGATCCTGATTTTACAAATTACTTTATTTTTCGTCATTTTTAATTCAGCAGTTATTGGGCAAGAAAATATTATCAAGCGAACACTACCTTTGGAAGGGAATGCTGAAATATCCTATTACATTCAGGAGAAGGATGTCGGAATCACGTAGAATCATTTCAATTTTCATCCCTACAAAATATGCGTCACTGGATCGGAAACGATAAAAACAGAAGAAGTCATCATGGGGTAGTTTCACTTTCTGAAAGCACATTGAAAATACTATTGGATTGGCGGATCTGCGACGCTAGCCCCGCTCTCATAGTCGGCGAATTCGATCTCGATCTGAATTATCTACTCACCAATGAATATATTCGCCATGAAAGAGGTAAAACGGGCGCAATACGGCTTCGTTTCTATCATGGTTTAGACGACAAGATCTACATTCAGAAAAATTTGAAAAGCCCAGCTTATTTCGTGGGTGATTTTCCGTCATTTTAGATGATACTCACCATGAAATGGGCAGGATAGACAGACCGGATGAAAAGGCGTAGTCTTTCGGAAAACAGAGAAACGGAACCAACCACCCGCCAGCCATGAAACCATCGGAAAAATTCAACCGCGAATCACGCGACGCTGAAAAACGCGCTTCCCGCCATGCCGATGAGGAACGGCTTAAGGCCGGTGAGGATCCCGCCGTCCTGCAGCGCGAGAATTCCATTTTCCCCGAGGAGTTCTTTAGAAACGCCCGCATCTCCAATCTGAAGCGGGCTATCGGACGCTGATCATGCCTGAAACCCGGATCAGCGATTACGCCGCCTTTCTCCGGGATCTCGGTGACAGCAAAGCCGATTATTTTCTTGGAGGCGGGCAGGCCGTCAACTTCTGGGCGGAATTCTACAGTGCGAGGGATTGTGGCGCCGATCTGGTAGCCTTCCGACCCTTCACTTCCAAGGATTGCGACATCTGGGTGAGCTATACCGCGTTCAAATACATCCGCACCAAAACCGTGATTGGCAAGCTCGTGGAAGGAACCTCCCCCGCCGACGGGCAGTTGGGCATCCTTTCCTTGAATACCTCGCCTGTGGTTTCCGTGGATTTGATGACCTCGGTTTATGGCGTTCCTCAGGAAGTCCTTCCCCGGCTTTTGGAACGGGCTCTCGTGATCGGTGAAATCCGCGTGCTCGATCCGATCTTTCTCTTCCAAAGCAAATGCTGCTGTCTTCTCGGGCTTGATCAGATCGGTCGGCAGGATGAAAAGCACGCCCGGATGCTTATGTATGTTATACCGGCGCATCTTGAGAGCCTGCTCGGGGAGGCAACCAAAGGGCATATCACCCAACGGGCACTCATCCGCGAGCTCAAGCTCTTGCAACGAATCCTCAAGCTCCAAAAAGTGCGCCAGGCTCTGCAAAACATCGGAGCCGATCCCGCAAGCTTGTTCCCCACCAAACAACTCCGATCCTGCGGACTTACCACCGTCGAGGCCTTCGCCACCACTGCCTTGAAAGAAGCTCTGAGGCGGCCGGGTTGAGGAGGGCGCCGATGGCTTAGGAGCTTCCGGGGCCTTCGTGGATGCCGCTGCCTTTCTCCGCGCGGGCGGGAACGGCGGTCTCTACGGCATTCATGGGCGGCTTTCACGGGCGGGCATTGGCAACCGCAGTTCTACCCGCCCGCGGCCAAGCGGGAAGGATAAAAGGCGGGGTCGACA
>CAMBTF010000265.1 GCA_945870545.1 Akkermansia muciniphila | reverse complement strand
GAGACCATGGCGGAAACACCGCCGAAGGGTTTCGATTCATCGACGAGGACGACGCGGTGGGTCTTGGCGACGGAGGCGAGGATGGCGTCCACATCGAGCGGGCGGATCGAGCGGAGGTCGAGGACTTCGGCGCTGATGCCATGCTCGTTTTTGAGAGTTTCGGCGGCTTCGAGGCAATGGATCACCGAGCGCCCGTGGGCGATCAGGGAGATGTCGGAACCTTCGCGTTTCAGGTCGGCCTTCCCGAGCGGAATGACGAAATCGCCGTCCGCCGGATCCGGCACTTCGCCGGTCATACCGTAGAGGAGCGTGTTCTCCATGAAATAGACCGGGTCGTTGTCGCGGATGGCGGCCTTGATGAGGCCTTTCGCGTCGGCGGGAGTGGCAGGCGCACAGACTTTGAGGCCGGGGAAGGCGGCGAAGAGGCCTTCGGGGATGTGGGAGTGGGTCGCGCCGACGTTGGTGCCGCCGTTGGCTGGGCCACGGACGACGATGGGGCAGTGGCAGAGGCCGCCGGACATGTAGCGGACACAAGCGGCGTTGTTGACGAGCTGGTCGAAGGCGACGGAGTGGAATGACCAGAACATCAGCTCCATCACCGGGCGCACGCCAAGCATGGAGGCACCGATGCCCATGCCGATGAAGCCAGCCTCGGAGATCGGTGTATCGACGATGCGCTTGTCGCCCCATTTCTGCCAAAGGCCCTCTGTCACCTTGTAGGCGCCGTTGTACTGCGCCACTTCCTCGCCCATGATGACGACGTTGGGGTCGCGGGCGAGTTCTTCATCGAGGCCTTCGCGGAGAGCTTCACGGTAGGTGAGTGTGCGCATGTCTTGGTTTTAATGTCGGGGTTGGTGAGGTCAATGCTACGAAGGAGGATTTTGCGAAATCCGTTTTTTCCAGTAATCGGGATGGCGGGCGTTGTGGGCGATGGCGATGATGATGAGGGTTTCGTTTCGGATGATGTAAGGAAGGTAGAAGGGAAATCTAGTGATATTAATCCGTCGGTATCCACCGTCTCTCAGGCGATAACTAAGCGGGAATTCGCATATTTCGCGAACTGCGGCTGTAATTCGGTGGTCGAAGTCCTTTCCCAGTTCGGCATCAATGGATGCGTAAAACTCAAATTCCTTACTGAGCTCTTCTTGAGCTGCATGGTGAAGACGACGGTTCATGACAAGCCGTATTTCTCGCGTATCTCATCCATAACCTCATCGAAGTCCAGTAACTCCACCTCGCCGTTGTCGATTTCGTCGATCCGCCGCTTGATCTCCGTATCCCATGCGGCCTCGACATCTGGATCGACGGCTTCCCCGTTCATTTCACGGATGCGTTCGATGAGCACTTCCCGCTGGCCGGGACTGAGTTTCGCGGCAGCGGCTTCGATTTCCTCGATGTTCGGGATGTCTTGAGTGATCGTAGCCATGGCGGGAAAATGTAGCTGGAAAATCTGCGTTTGTCAGGCGAAGAAGTGGTGGCCGATTTTTGAGGCGTCGGTGTTGTTGTCGGTTTCCCAGTAAACGTCCGCAGCGATGTCTGAGATCGACGGAGCAGGGGAATCCTCGGCGAATTTCACGGCGGCGGCGGCCTCTGCCTTGGAATCGCGGGAGATGCTTGCGACGAGTTCGTCGTTCAACACACCCTCCGCTGCCAACCTGCGGCGATACACGCTGATCGGATCGTGGTTGTCCTTGTATTCCTGGATCTCCTCGGGGGTGCGGTATCCGCCCTTGTGCTTGGAGTCGGCGACGGAGTGGCCGTAGTAGCGATAGGTGTCGATCTCAAGGACGGTGGGCTTGTGCTCCTTGCGGGCGCGCTCCATCGCGATGTGGGTTTTCGCGCGCACCTCATAGATGTCAGAGCCGTCGATTACGTCCCACTCGATGTCATAAGCCTCCGCGCGCTGGGCGAGGCAGCCGGTGTAGGCGGAGGAGCGCTTCTGCGAGGTGCCCATCGAATAGCCGTTGTTTTCGATCACATAGACGACAGGAATGCCGAAGAGCGATGCGATGTTGAGGGACTCGTGGAACGCGCCTTGGTTGACCGCGCCGTCACCGAGGAAGCAGAGGCAGCAACCTTCTTTGTTGAGGTATTTCAAACCGTAACCGAGCCCGAGGCCGAGGGGCGTTTGTCCGGCGACAATGCCGTGGCCGCCCCAGAAATTCTTGTCGGGAGCGAAGAAGTGCATCGACCCGCCCTTGCCTTTCGAACATCCCGTTTTTTTGCCATATAGCTCGGCCATGCACTCGTCCATGGCCATACCGGAAGCAAGCGCGTGCGCGTGGCAGCGGTAGGCCGTGATGTTGTGGTCGTTCTCCCCGCAGAGCGAAAGCGTTCCTGCAGCGACCGATTCCTGGCCGATGTACACGTGGAGGAAACCGCCCAGTTTGCCGGCGTTATAGCTCTTCAGCGCGGCCATCTCGAAATCGCGGATGCGCACCATCAGCGTGTAGAGCCCGATCTTTTTCTCGGCGGTGAGCGATTGGTTGATTGGTGAGGAGGTGAAATCGAGGGCGGACATGGTAGGCGGAGATGCGGTGAAACCGGGGCTTGGTTAGGAGCAGAGGGCGGTGACGGCAAGATTTATCTCACGGCGGCGGGATGAGGTTGGATTGAGAGCCGGGGGAGAGCGAATCGCGCGGAAAGGAAAATCGCGGTGAAAAGCAGGTTCGCGGCGGTCATGTTGCGCAGGAACACCCAGCTCGGGATGGAGCTGCCGAGAGGGCCGGCCCAGAGCGATTGCCAAAGGCCGAGCGGCGACTTGGGATACAACGGGCTGCCGATCCAGGCGGCGCCATTCGTGATGACATGGAAAGCCAATGCGGCGGCGACCGATCCCGCAAGCAGGACGGCGGCGTGTTTTCCGCTGAGGAATTTCCCGATGAAAAACGTCGCCGTGAAAGCAAGCGCTGTAACCGCGATGACCCCGGGGGAAAGGTATGCTGCATTCCCTTCAAAGAAGGCGGGAGCCGGATAGGTCACGAGCCAGGCAGCGAGCGGGATCGCCCAACCACGCCAGTCTTTTGCCATGATCGCGCCGCAGAAGAACAGCGCGGCGAGCGGCTGGAAGTTCGGCAGGGTTTCCGGAAACATACTTCCGATCAGGCGGAAGATGGCAAGCAGGACGAGGATCAGAGCCAGAGGCAACAGGCGAGTCATGGCGAGAAGCTAACTGCTGCGATGCTCGCGCGGCGAGGCGAAAATTTTCCGATGACGATCCGTAAAATGTGCCCTATTTCCCGCCAGACCCCATATCTTGTGGTGGCAACCCAAATTTATTGTCGCTGCCATGACTGAGTGCTTGCCAAGAGGTGATGAAAGCTGAAACTACGCCCCAGCATTCGTGCCTATCTTATGAAGTTCACTATCTCGAAAGACGTTTTCCTGGAAGGTTTGCAAAAAGTGCAGCACGTGGTGAGTTCCCGCTCCACGCTGCCCATCCTGTCAAACGTGCTTCTTGTAGCCAAAGGCGGGCGGCTCGTTTTTACGACCACTGACCTCGATGTCGGCATCACCGGCTCTGTGGAGGCATCGGTTGAAAAAGAGGGCGCGACCACG
>CAMBTF010000264.1 GCA_945870545.1 Akkermansia muciniphila | reverse complement strand
CGATCTCACCGACAAGCTTCTCCGCTCCCTCGCCTCCACTCGCCCGAGCAACGACGCCGCCAGCTCCGACCTCGCCATCACCAGCTACGATCCGCTCGATCCCTCGCTGCCGGAAAGCAACGCGATCCTTTTTGTGGAGGACCCCACCTCCGTCGGGAAATACCTGAAAGGCGGCATCCTCGCCGAGGCGCTGCCTTACGATTCACAGATCATCTCCGTCGGTAGGCCGCTGGGGAATGTAGGCTTCACGGGGATCAGCTTCGCGGAAAAGGAAGGCGCGCTCACCTGGCAGGCGATCATCCGCAATTACGGCGATACGCCCGAGAAGCGGTCGTGGTCGCTGAAAACGAAAACTTCCGCCACCGAGCCGCGCGAGTTCGAGATCGGCGCGAAGTCCTTCGTCACCATCCAGGCCGCGTTTCCCGAGGGCGCAGAGGACGTGCGCATCGCGCTTTCCCCGGATGATTTCACGCTCGATGACACGATGCCCGTGATCGCGCCGCGGCCGAAGGCGCTGGAGCTTTACACCGCCACCTCCGCTGCTTTCCGCGATCTCACCGACAAGCTTCTCCGCTCCCTCGCCTCCACTCGCCCGAGCAACGACGCCGCCAGCTCCGACCTCGCCATCACCAGCTACGATCCGCTCGATCCCTCGCTACCGGAAAGCAACGCGATCCTTTTCGTGGAAGACCCCACCTCCGTCGGGAAATACCTCAAGGGCGGCATTCTTGCCGAGGCGCATCCACTGATGGACGGCATCAACTGGCAGTCCCTGCTCGTCCGCGAGACCCTCCAGCTCCCGCGCCAGCCTTCCGACCGCGTCCTGCTCTGGCAGGAGAAACGCCCGCTCATCTTCCTCCGCGAGAACGGTGACAAGCGCATCCTCTGCTTCAACTTCGACCTCCGCCTCTCCAACGCCACCCAGCAACCCGCCTTCATCGTCCTGCTCCACCGCTTCGCGGAAACGATCCGCGCGGAAAAGGTCGCCTACCATGCGCTGAACCTGGAGACAGGCCAGCCGATCCGCATCGCCGCCACCCCCGGCCTCACCGTGAAAGCCAGCGCCTCCGATGTCTCCGGAAAAAGCACGCCCGCCCCACCGACCGGCCGCGCCCCTTCCCTCCCCGGTTTTCTAACAATTTCCCAGGGCGAAACTTCCCTCCTCCAAGCCGCCGTCCACTTCGCCGACACCCGCGAGGCCGATCTCTCCGGCTGCGCCCCCACGGAAACCGAACCCCTCGCCAACATCGCCACGCTGGAACTGCACACCGCGCCCGACCCCTTCGCCAGGATCTGGGTGCTTGTGCTACTTGCGGCGCTTTTAGTGGCATGGCGCTTCACCGCGCCGAAGGATAGGGCCATCGTGGACGCTTTACCGAAACACGCACCCTCGTGAAGCAAACGCTTGGAGTCCGGGCTTCACCCGCGATATCCGCCCCATCCTTTTCGAAACCCTAAATACGTCTGCTCTCCGAAAATTACGGGTTGCCGCTGATTTCACGGGTGCATAAGAATCCCCGCCCTTCAATGTCCGACCTTTCCGCCCAGCTCACCGACCGCTCCCGCCCGCTCCACATCCATCTCATCGGCGTGGCCGGTTCCGGCATGAGCGGCCTTGCCCTGCTACTGCTCGGCATGGGCCACAAGGTCTCCGGCTGCGACCGCGTGACGACCTCTGAAACCGATCGCATGCAAGGCCTCGGCCTGCTTTTCTTTACCCCACAGACGGGTGCCGGTATCGGGGGCGCGGATCTCGTCGTTTACTCATCCGCCATCCGTCCAGGAAATCCTTCCTGCGACGCGGCAGTGAAGGCGGGCATCCCCCTGATCCGCCGCGCGGAATGCCTCGCCGCCATCCTCCACACCAAGGCCGGCATTGTCATTTCCGGCACCCACGGGAAAACCACCACCTCCTCGATGACCGCCCACCTCCTCCGCGAGTGCGGGCAGAAACCCTCGTATTACGTCGGCGCGGAAATCCCCATCCTCGGTGCGAACGCCCGCTGGGAGGAGGAGGGCCGCTCCATGGTCGCCGAGGGCGATGAATCCGACGGCACCCTCGCCCTCTACCGCCCCGAGCATTCAGTGATCCTCAACATCGAGGCCGAGCACCTCGATTTCTACCGCGACCTCGACCACATCAAACAGGTCTTCACCACCCTTGCCGACCAAACTACGGGAAAGATAGTATATTGCGCCGAGGATCCCGTCGCCCGCGAGATCTGCTCCCCTCGCGCAAACGCCCTCTCCTACGGTTGGGAAAGCTCCTCGGAAAAAACGAACTACACCGCCTCCGACGTCCGCGACCTCAAAGGCTCGTCCGCCTTCACGTTGAAACGGGACGGCAAGATTCTCGGCGACATCGAGCTCGCGATCCCCGGCGAGCACAACATCCTCAACGCCCTCGCCGCCATCGCCATCGCCGACCGCTGCGGCGCGGAGTTCTCCCTGATCGCCCGCGCACTTTCCTCCTTCGCGGGTGCCAAACGCCGTTTCGAAACAAAATACCTCTCCCCCGCCTGCCGCCTAGTGGATGACTACGGCCACCACCCCACCGAGCTGGCCGCTACCCTCCAGACCGCGCGCTCGCTGAAGCCCGCCCGCCTCGTCGTCCTGTTCCAGCCACACCGCTACACCCGCACTCAGGCACTCGCCGATGATTTCGGGAAAGTCCTCCAGGCCGCCGATCTCGTCTTCATCACCGATGTCTATCCGGCCTCCGAGCCGCCCATCCCCGGCATCACCGGCCAGACGTTCGTCGATGCCATGAAAGCCCACGGCGACATCCCCGCGAAATTCCTCCCCGATCTCGCCACCGCCCACCACGCCGTCGGCAACGCCCTCGAACCCGGCGATCTCCTCATCACCCTCGGCGCGGGCAACGTCCACGAGGTCGGTACCCGCATCGCCGCCGACCTGAAGATCCTCGACGAAATGCGGGCCCTCATGCCGCCCGGTGAAATCGACGGCAAACTCTACGAGCCGATGCGTAAGCATACTACGCTCCTAGTAGGTGGCCCCGCGCAGTATTGGGTCGAGCCGCATTCCTTTTTCGCCTTCTCCTTCCTCGTCGATTACTGCCGCGGGCGCGGCATTCCCATCCGTGTCGTCGGCCGCGGATCGAACCTCCTCGTCCGCGACGGGGGCATCCGCGGCGCTGTCATCCACCCCACTGGCGGCGCGTTTTCCGAACTGTCTATCGACGCTAAAGGCCACGTCACCGCGGGAGTCGGTGTGCGTTTGAAAAAACTCGCCTCCTACGCCGGCGCGCACGGCATCGGCGGCTTCGAGTGGATGGAGGGCATTCCCGGCAATGTCGGCGGCTCGCTGCGCATGAACGCGGGCGCGATGGGCATCGAGACCTTCGACCAGATTGTCCGCGTCACCCTTCTCGACGAAGACGGCGTGATCCGCACCCGCGAACGCGACGAGATCGTATCAGATTACCGCAATGTCCAAGAGCTGCGCCGGAACTTCGCCCTGCAGGCGGTCTTCAAGGGGAAAAACGACAGCCATGAGAACATCAAGCAGCGCTGGCAAGAATCCCGCGACAAACGCAAGGACAGCCAACCTATCGCCGCGTCCGCC
>CAMBTF010000263.1 GCA_945870545.1 Akkermansia muciniphila | reverse complement strand
GACAAAATCCTGGGCGGATTTCCGCGCCGATCCGGATTGGTTGGCGGCGAAAAAGGCTTCCGAAGAAAAGGCCGGCGGTTCGCTCACGACCGAGGGCGGGGTCGTTTCCCTTTTTCTGAAGCCCACCGATTTCTCGCCGGTGAAATGATTCTCGCCCGGGGGAATGCGAGCTTTCCTTTCCGGCTTTTGGATAGGATATTTCGTGCGGTGAAACTGCTCTGCGCACTTATCCTTGGCCTTTCGCTATCGCCGCTCAAGGGCGCTGGTCCGGGGGAGGCGGCCTTGGATTTTCTTGAAAAAGTCAGGGACGGGAAGCTGGATCTCCAGCCGGGTGGGGACACCGCTCTGCTGGAGCACATCACGGATCAAAAGCGCGAGAGTATACAGAAGCGGATCGCGAGGTTCGGGGCGGAATTGCGCGGCGGGGAGCTGGAACTCGGTGAGGTCAAGGAGGACGGCGGTTTCGCGGCGGCGATGATCCGCAAAAGCAGCGGCTTCGATTCCGCCGAGATACAGGTTTTTCCCATCGCACTGGTGAAGCGTGGCGATAGGTGGTTGGCCGCGCCGGTGCCCGCCTCGTTCGAGAACGCCGTCGCCGGATACACGGTGCCGCTGAAAAAGCGTCTCGTCGCGCTTGAAAACTGGATGACGCGCGAGCGGGTGACCGGTCTGGAGAGACTAGCCTCGGAATCGGCGGCGAGGACACGCGACCTGATCCGCAACAGCATCGGCGGCGAGGACTTGGAAGGCGATGACATCGGGAAAATCACCGACCGTTTCCTGGAGGCCTGCGCGAAAGGAGACCGCGCCGCGATCCTTGGGTTTCTCGGCGGATTGTCCGATCCGTTGCCTACGGATTGGGCCGCGCGGCTCAAGGCTTCGAAAGCCGCGGTCAGCGATCACGCGGGCTGGAGGTGGCTGGTGTCTCCGGAGGTTGTCCGGGTCAGGGTTCGGGAGAAGCGGGATGAAAAGGCCGGGTTGGTATCCATCGCCTGCCTAGATCCGAAACGGGCGGCCACCACCGGGATCAGGGGCGTTCACCTAGCATTTTCCCGCGACACGGCGGCGGGGCAGTGGAGGATCGATTTGCCCGGGTTCCTCGCCTACGACTCGCCGGCAGCCTCCGACGGCGATCCCAATAAGGCTTTGTTTGATGGCTTTTCGCGAAAACTCCGTGAGCAGGAACCCGCCGTTTATTCAGAATCCGCGCGCGCGGTGGGGGTGGCGTTGATGGATGCGCTGAAGACCGACCACCTCCGCGAGACGCTGCGCCGCATCGATCTGGGCGCCAGCCCTAGGGAGGGAGACAAAGCGTGCGCTGAGGCGGCGGAGGTATGGTGGTCATTGCACGAGCCGGGAGCGTCTCGCGTTCCGGTGGAATTGGGATTCCGGGAGGAGGGCTCGCTGGCGGTGTTCTCTTACCAGTGGTTTTCTCTCTTTGAACCGGATCGGTTTGAACTGAGGGCGCTCATTTTCACCAAAACGGATAAAGGGTGGGTCTGGTGTCCCGGTAAGATTCCCAAGGCATTGAAACAGGATCACGAGGCTCTCTTAAAATGGATCGAGGGCATGGAGCCGGAGTGGAGGCTTTCATGGAGGGAGATTTTACTGCGGCCCAGCGTGAAGCTGGACAAATTGGATTTCAGGAAACTGCCGACCGATGAAGAGGCAAAAGCCTTGGTCGGTGAATGGCTCAATGCGATGGAAAGGAAGGATCTGGGCGCGGCGTTGGCCTGCTCCGCCTGGTTGAGCGATGGGCAGGGTATTCCGATGGGAGTGCTGCGAAATATCAGCTACGAAATGAGCGGATCGAGTCGTGGTGAGCCAGAGCTTTTCAGGCTTCATCGCTCCGCTTCGTGGGTCGCGGCCACGATCCGCCGCGTTTCTGGGGATCAAACGCAGGATATGCTCATGCCTATCGTCATGACGACCGATGGCGCACGGCTGCTGCCGGAGATCGACCTGATCGCAGAGGACACGAGAACCCGGGATTTTCTAAACAAGGCCACTTTCGGGAGGCTCGGGAAAATCATGGAGGCGGGCGCGGTTTCTGAACTGGAGACGCTCTTCGGGAATAGCATGAAAGAGGTCGATTAGGCAGTGGCGACCCCGCGCTTTTCGGAGCCGACGGATGAGTTTGTCTATTTTTACTGCGGCTGCGGGATTTTTCTGAATCGACAATCCACAAGCCTGTGCCAATTTAAACCGAGAAACAATACCACCAACGACTACCCCATGATGATATCAACAAGGCTCCGCAATACGACGCTCGCCATAGGCTTCGCCGCTCTCTCCAACCCGGCGTGCGCGCAGCAGGCGGATTTCAACGAGGTGGGCAAGCAGATGGCGATCATGTTGCAGAACAGCCACTTCGCTAGGCTGCCCTACAACGCCGAACTGAGCAGGAAATTTTTCGAGGAATACCTCAAAGAACTGGATTCCCAGAAACTGTATTTCACGCGACAGGACGTGGACGGCTTCTCCGAGAAATACGGGGATAAGCTCCACACGCTTCTGCTCCAGGGCAATAGCGTGGCGCCCGCCGCTGAAATTTACGATGTGTTCAAGCAACGGGTATCCGCCCGCGTCGGCGACGCCCAAGCGCTGCTGAAGGGAGATTTCAATTTCACCGCGAATGAGACGATGACGATCTCCCGCAAGGAAGCCAACTGGCCGAAGGATGAGGCGGAAGCCAAGAAAATCTGGGCGGCGCACATCAAGGAAGCGGTGCTTTCCGAGACGCTGCGGCGCGAGATGATCGCAAAAATGGCCAAGGAACAGAAAAAGCCCGACCCCGGTGCCAATGACTTGGATCCGCGCGAAAAAGTAGCGCTCCGATACAAGCGCATTCTCGCCAGCGTGAAGGATGTGGATGAAGAGGACGTGGCCAACTATTTCCTCAGCGCCGTGGCGCGCTCCTATGATCCGCACACGGACTACATGAGCTTCCGCGAGATGAATCGATTCAAGGGCGACATGAAGAACGAACTTGTCGGCATCGGCGCTCTTCTCCAAGCCGAGGAGGACGGTGCCACGATCATCGAGGGAATCGTCGTGGGCGGCCCCGCCGACAAACAGGGGGTTCTCAAACTGAACGACCGCGTGGTCGCGGTCGATTCCTTGAACGGGAAAACGTCAGAAACGATGACCGACATCATGTTCATGCCCATCGACAAGGTCGTGGAGCTGATACGGGGCAAGGAGGGTAGTTCGGTCGCCCTCAAGGTGGAGCCGGCGGGCGGTGCACCGGGTGAAACAAAAATTGTCGTCATCAAGCGCGAGAAGGTCGAACTCAAGGACGAGCAGGCCAGCGGCGAGTTGATCCACATGAAGAACAAGGACGGCGATTTCCGCAGGATCGGCATCATCACTCTCCCTTCGTTTTACGCGGACTTCGACGAAGGCACCACCCGCTGTTCGGTTGACGTGGAGCGAATCCTTCAGCGGCTCATGGAAGAGAAAATGGACGGGCTGATCTTCGACCTCAGGAACAACGGCGGAGGAGCGCTGGAGGAGGTGCGCAGGATGACCGGCTTCTTCGTCCCCAGCGGCCCGGTGGTTCAGGTGAAAAACACCCTCGGTCAAGTCCA
>CAMBTF010000262.1 GCA_945870545.1 Akkermansia muciniphila | reverse complement strand
TTCCATCTGTTTGCGGAACTTCGAGGTGCGGATGCGCATCGCGGTCTCGCGCTCGGTTTCGGAAAAATCATGGTATCCGAGCACCGCCACGCGGACGCCGTCGTCCGGCACATCGAGGGCGCGCAGCGGCTCGGCGGCGGGTGCTGTCTCGGGAGAAGGCTCCTGGCCGAGAAGGGGCGAAACCACCGCCATCCATGCGAAAAACAGTTCTTTCGGAAATCTCATCTCCCCGGAACCTTAGCTGCGTTGGCTTGGTGCGCAATCCAAACGGCATGAACAGGCCCGGCCTTTCCGGCGATCATTTCTGGCAAAAGGCCTAGGCATGCGAAGTGGCGCTTCCGTAGTTTATCCCTCTTTCCCGCAGCATTGCTTGAACTTTTTCCCGGAGCCGCAGGGGCAGGGAGCGTTGCGGCCGGCAGTCTCGATGGCGAAGCTGGGCTTGCGTTTCGGGAGGTTGAGCTTGAGGCTGGGGGTTTCCTCGCCCGGGTCGTGTGGCGAGGAAACGAGCTGCCCGAAGCTGCCGGACGAGGCCAAGTTGTCTCTGGTGAGCGCGGCCTCGCCGCCCTGAAGCTGGCGGGGCTGGCTGTGAAGCTGGCGGAGGAAATCCTCGAGGTTGTGCGCGGAGCGGAAGAGATTGGTCAGCGCCTCCTGCTTGATGGAGTCCATCAGGGTGACGAAAAGGTTGTAGGCCTCGTTCTTATACTCGATGAGCGGATCCTTCTGGCCTTGGGCGCGGAGGCCGACGCCTTCGCGGAGCGCGTCCATGTTGTAGAGGTGTGCCTGCCATTGCTTGTCGATGGCGACGAGAACCATGCGGCGCTCCTCCTGGTCGAGGACTTCGTACGGCAGGCCGCCGACCTTGATCTCGTAGGTTTCCTTCACCTTGCCGACGAGGTATTCGGAAATCTGCTCCGGTGTTTTTGTGGAATCCAGCTCCTCTGCGGTGAGGCTGATGGGCAGGTTCGCGTTCACCCAGCCGAGCAGCTCGGTGTAGTCGGGGGATTCTTTGTCGCGCTCCTCGAGGTATTCGCTGACCTTGGCGGGGATGGTTTCCTCGATGATCTCGGTGACGAGTTCGCGCGGGGTCTCGGTGCTGAGGACTTCGTTGCGGTAGCCGTAAACGACCTCGCGCTGCTTGTTCATCACGTCGTCGAAATCCAGGACGCGCTTGCGCCATGTGTAATTGCGCTGCTCGACGCGTTTCTGGGCGGTCTCGACAGAGCGGTTGAGCCATGAGTGCTCGAGGGCTTCGCCATCTTTCATGCCGAAGCGCTCCATCATCGCCGTCATGCGGTCGGCGGCGGCGAAGTTGCGCATGAGGTCGTCCTCGAAGGAGATGAAGAACTGGGAGCGGCCGGGATCGCCTTGTCGCGCGCAACGGCCGCGGAGCTGGCGGTCCACGCGGCGGGACTCGTAGCGCTCCGTGCCGATGACGAAAAGGCCGCCGACTTCCGGGACGCCCTTGCCGAGCTTGATGTCGGTGCCGCGGCCTGCCATGTTGGTGGAGACGGTGACGGCGCCGGGCTGGCCGGCTTGGGAGATGATTTCCGCTTCCTGCTCGTGGAATTTCGCGTTGAGGACGGAGTGTGGGATCTTCGCGCGCTGGAGCATCCGGGCAAGCGTCTGCGAGGCCTCGACGGAGGCGGTGCCGCAGAGGACGGGTTGACCTTTGCCGTGGGCTTCCTCGATTTTCGCGATGACGGCGTTGAACTTCTCGCGGCGGGTTTTGAAAACCTGATCGTTCTCATCCACGCGGACGTTGGAGGTGTTCGTCGGGATCGGCAGAACGTCGAGGCGGTAGATGTCGTGGAACTCGGCGGCTTCCGTTTCGGCGGTGCCGGTCATGCCCGCGAGTTTCTCGTAGAGGCGGAAGTAGTTCTGGATCGTGATCGTGGCGAAGGTCTGGGTTTCCTTCTCGATGGCGACGCCTTCTTTCGCTTCCACGGCTTGGTGGAGGCCGTCCGACCAGCGGCGGCCCGGCATTTCGCGGCCGGTGTTGTCATCGACGATGATGACCTTGCCGTCCTTGACGACGTATTGGACGTCCTTTTCGTAGACGCAGTAGGCCTTGAGGAGCTGGGAGATATTGTGGATTTTCTCGGCCTGGACGCTCATGCGATCCTGGGCTTCCTCCTTGGCGGCGATCTTTTCCTCGGGGGTGAGTTCGAGGTTCGTATCGACGTCGGCGAAAACACTGCCGAGGTCGGGGAGGGTGAAGGATTCGGGATCGCCGGGGGAGAGGAACTCGCGGCCCATTTCCATGAGGTCGGCGTCATTGCCTTTCTCGTCGATGACGAAATAGAGCTCTTCCTTGAGTTCGAAGAGTTCCTTTTTCTGGGCGTCCTGGTAGAAGGAGAGTTCGGATTTCTCGATGAGGCGGCGATTTTCCGGCTCCTCCATGAAACGCATGAGCATGCGGTTGCGGGGCTGGCCGAGCTTGATTTTGAAAAGCAAGCGACCGGCGCCGTCCATGTCGCCGGCGTCGGCGAGCTTCTTGGCCTCGGCGGCGAGGTCGTTGCAAAGCTGGGTCTGCTTTTTGACGAGTGCGTCGATGGAGGCGCGGTATTTATCGAACTGGTGGGTGGAGAGTGCGGTGGGGCCGGAAATGATGAGGGGCGTGCGCGCCTCGTCGATGAGGATGGAGTCCACCTCGTCGATGATGGCGAAGTAGTGGCCGTGTTGGACCTGATCTTCGCGGGAAGTGGCCATGCCGTTGTCGCGGAGGTAGTCGAAGCCGAACTCGGCGTTGGTGCCGTAGGTGATGTCGCAGGCGTATTGTTCGCGGCGATCCCAGGGAGCCATTTGGTTCTGGATGCAGCCGACGCTGAGGCCGAGGTAGCGGAAAAGGGAACCCATCCAGTCAGAGTCGCGTTTCGCGAGGTAGTCGTTGACCGTAACGACGTGGACGCCGAGGCCGGTGAGGGCGTTGAGGTAAACGGGCAGGGTGGCGACAAGGGTTTTTCCCTCACCCGTCTGCATTTCCGCGATCATGCCGCGGTGCAGGGCGATGCCGCCGACGAGCTGGACGTCGAAATGAACCATCTGCCACTCGATGGGGTGATCGCTGACCTGGATGGTCGTGCCGCACATCCGGCGGGCCGCATTTTTCACGACGGCGTAGGCCTCGGGAAGGATCTGCTCGAGGTATTTGGCGCGGGCTTTGCGGAAAGCGGGCTCGATCTCATGGAAAGCGACCTTCGCTTCCTCGATGGCCTCGGGGGTCGCGCGGATCGAGGCGGGGAGGGACGGGAACTCGTCGCGCATCGCCTTGAAACGGGTCTCAAGGGCGGCGGCGGTGGCGGAGAGCTCCTCCTCCGACATGCGGGCGATGACCGGTTTCGCGGGCGCTTCGAGATCATGGTAACGGGCGAGATGGGCTTTCCATTTCGCGGTGAACTCGCGGAGCTTTTCTTCCGGCTCGCGCTGCAAGGCCTCTTCGATTTCCTTGATGCGGCCGACGGTCGGGCGGATGCGGCGCAGTTCGCGCTGGTTCTTGCTGCCGACGATTTTCTGGAGAATCCACTTGATCATGAGAAATGGGGAAATGCCCTTTGCGGGCTGAGGAGTGGGTCGATACACCGGAGCCGCGGGGGAAGCAAGCGCGGGAATCGGGCGGGAAAA
>CAMBTF010000261.1 GCA_945870545.1 Akkermansia muciniphila | reverse complement strand
GCGGAAATTCGCATTCGTCGGCGATGGTTTCTCAAACATGACCCGCTCCTGGATGTGGGCGGCGAAACGGCTGGGCTTTCAGCTCAAGGTCGCTTCCCCTAAAAGCTGCCAGCCGCCCGCCCATTTCCTGAAAGCCCTCGACTGCGATCTCGTGAGCGTTTGCGAGGATCCACGCGAGGCCATCGCGGGCGCGGATGTCATCAACACCGACGTCTGGCTATCCATGGGGCAGGAGGGGCAGAAGGAGAAAGAGGCGGAGTTCAAGGGCTTCGAACTGAATTCCTCACTGCTTACCGGCGCGGCCAAAGGTCACATCGTCCTCCACTGCCTGCCCGCCTATCGCGGCAAGGAAATTAGCGAAGAACTGCTCGAAAAACACGCCGATACCATTTTCCAGCAGGCAGAGAATCGGCTCCATGCCCAGAAAGCGATACTGGTCGAGCTGACGCGGGCGTGATAGAAAACATCCATGACAACGGATGACGAACTGATCGCGGCGGCATGGAAAGTCAGGGAAATGGCCTATGCGCCCTACTCGAACTTTCACGTGGGGGCGGCTTTGCTGGCGGGCGACGGGAGGATTTTCCCCGGCTGCAATGTGGAAAATATTTCCTACGGGCTGACGAATTGCGCCGAACGGGTGGCGATGGGCGCGGCGATTGCGGCAGGGGCGCGCAGCTTCGAAAAGGTCGTTGTAGTGGCGGACACGGCACAGCCCATCTCACCCTGTGGGGCTTGCCGGCAGGTGTTGGCGGAGTTCGGCGTGAAAACCGTGATCCTCGCGAACCGGACGGAGCGGGTGGAGTTTTCCCTAGAGGAACTGCTCCCAAGAGCCAGCACAGGCATCTTGGATCGCCCGTAAAGTTCCACGTGGAACTTTTCCTCGGTAGGGTTATTTTGATAAAATGACCCAAGGTGCGCGCCGATTTCCCAGTGTAAGGGGGTTTGCTCTGCATTGGCCGATAAGCCTAAAGGAGAAAATGTTCCATTTCTGTTTTTCGGATAATGGGAGGGAGTATCTTCCTAATTCACAGGGTGGATCGTTTTGGCAAAACGCCCCTACCAAGTCGGTGATTGCGCCCGGTGAAAGCCGTGATAGTCTCGCGCCCCGCGAATGTTCCGCTATCCCACCCCATATGACGTAATCGTAATCGGCGCCGGCCATGCCGGGGTCGAGGCCGCGCTGGCCGCCGCCCGGCTTGGCGCTCGCGTCGCCGTGCTGACCCAGAATCTCGATACGATCGGCCAGATGTCCTGTAACCCCGCCATCGGTGGTCTCGCGAAAGGTCACATGGTGCGTGAAATCGATGCCCTCGGCGGCGCGATGGGAATCAACACCGACGCCACCGGCATCCAATGGCGGATGCTGAATGCCTCGAAAGGCCCCTCGGTCCGTGCCCCCCGCACCCAGTGCGACAAGAAGGCCTACCAGTTCCGGATGAAAATGGAGATGGAGCGGACGGAAGGGGTCGAGCTTCACCAAGGTAACGTCGCCGAGCTAATGGTGGACGGTGAGGATCGGATTACCGGCATCCGCACCTCGCTCGGCATGGAGATTTGCGGAAGAACTGTGATCCTCAGCGCCGGCACTTTCATGCGCGGACTGATGCACGTCGGCCTTAAAAATGAAAAGGGCGGCAGGATGGGGGATGCGATCTCCACCGTTTCCGATTCCTTGAAACACCTCGGATTCCAGGTCGAGCGCTTCAAGACCGGAACCCCGTGCCGCCTCAACGGGCGATCCCTTGATTTTTCGAAGTGCGAACGGCAGGACGGCGACACGCCCGTGCCGAAGTTCAGCTTCATGGCGGATCGGATCGAAAAGGGGAGAGATGACATCTTCACCCTGAATCCATGGGGTGATCCCGCGTTCCACGTGGAACAAATCCCGTGCTGGATCACTTACACAAACCCCGCCACCCACGAAATCATCGCCTCGAACCTCGATCAATCCCCCATGTATTGCGGGATCATCGAAGGCGTTGGCCCACGCTATTGCCCGTCCATCGAGGACAAGGTCGTCCGTTTCGCGGAAAAGGAGCGCCACCAGATCTTCCTCGAACCCGAAGGCCGCCACACGCTGGAATACTACGTGAACGGGGTTTCCACCTCGCTTCCCTACGAGGTTCAGATGAAATTCCTCCGCACCATCCCCGGCCTGGAGAAATGCGAGATCCTGCGCCCGGGCTATGCGGTGGAGTATGATTATTGCCCGCCCACCCAGCTTCATCCGACCTTGGAAACGAAACGGGTCGAGGGTCTGTATTTCGCGGGTCAGATCAACGGCACCTCCGGCTACGAGGAAGCGGCAGGGCAGGGGCTCATCGCTGGAACGAACGCCGCTCTGAAAGCATTGGGCAGACCGCCGTTCATCCTCGGACGCGACGAAGCCTACCTCGGCGTGATGGTCGATGACCTCGTAACGCGCGGCTGCACAGAACCCTACCGGATGTTCACCAGCCGCGCCGAATACCGCCTCCTCCTCCGCCAGGACAACGCCGACCTCCGCCTCACTCCCCGCGCCGCCGAGATCGGCCTCGCCACGGGCGAACGGGTCGAACGGACCGCCGCCAAAATCGCCGAGCTGAAACGAGCGGACAAGTGGGTGCGGGAAACCTCTTTCGAGGGCGTGAAACTGGATCATTGGTTCCGGCGCGGCGACCAGAGCTGGGAGGCCCTGCCCGCTGACATGCGAAAGGAATTTGCCGACGAAATCTGGCCGCTCATTGAAACAGATTTCAAATACGAAGGACACCTCGGGAGGCAGCGCTCCCAGATCGACCGCATGTCACGCCAAGAAGGGCGGCGCATCCCGCCAGATATCGATTTTACGGCCATCCCTGCATTGAAAAAGGAGGCACAGCTGCGGTTTTCCGAAATCCAGCCAGAAACCCTCGGCCAAGCAGCTCGGATTCCCGGAATCACCCCGGCAGACATCGCGATTCTCACAATCTGGCTAGAAAAACGGGAGCGAGTAGTAAGCGGCACCCCATAACTACTACAAATCTAGTAATTATCCGAACCATCCCCAAACCCGGACTTTTGTTGCCTATCGAGCATCGCCACGCCGCGTAACTGAACCGGGCCACGGCCTGAATTTCATCTCCCCATTTTTCTAAAAAAACCATTGCCACGGGTCGGGAGGGCGGATAGCTTCCGCGCCCCAACCGTCTAACCCCGCCTTTCCGATGTCCAAGCACAACTCACTCAAATCCGCAGCCACCGTCGGCGGCAAGCGTTCCGTCCTCAAGCGTTTCGAGCGCGTGAAACTGCTCAAGGAGCGCGGCGAATGGAAAGCGGGAAAATCCCCGATCGGTCTGCCGAAGACCAAGCACGAAGGCTAATCCCTCGTTTTGCTATTTGCTCCCACCTCCGCTCCACAACTTGGCGCGGTCATTTTTGAACCGTCATGCCCGAGGGAGTCCGTCTCAACAAATACCTCGCCTCCTGCGGCATCGGCTCGCGGCGGGGCTGTGAGGAATTGATCGAGACCGGTCGCGTCGAGGTCAACGGCTCGCCCTGCCTGAAGCTCGCTACCCGCATCACCCCGGCGGATTTCGTCCGCCTCGATGGCAAACGCGTCCTCCCGAAAGAGGAGATGGTCGTCATTTTCCACAAGCCGCGCGGCTACGTCTGCACCCGCAGCGA
>CAMBTF010000260.1 GCA_945870545.1 Akkermansia muciniphila | reverse complement strand
AATTTCTGCCCGCTGATCTGGATGAAGGATACGGGCGCGAACCTCACGCCGGACAAAATCCGGACGGCGGAGATGGCTGCGGTGGACAAGGCTTGCCAGAAGCATTTGCGGCGCGTCATCGAAATCCTGGAACCCGAATTTCTAATCGGTGTCGGTGGCTACGCGGAAAGCCAGATGATCGCGGCGCAGGAAGCACTGGGCACGAACGCCGTGACGGGCAGGATACTCCACCCCTCCCCCGCATCCCCCGCCGCGAACCGGGGATGGGCGGAGGTAGCGAAAAGGCAGCTCAGGGAACTGAAGGTTTGGTGAAAACCCTGCGTATCACTTCGGATTCGCTTTCACGAAGTCGATGGCCGCTTTCACATGGGAAACGTTGTCCTTCCAGTGGTTCTCGTGCTCGACGGAGATGTGACCGTCGAAATTCTGCCTCTTCAACTCTTCAAGGCAGGCTTTCACATCGACCACACCGGTGCCGACGGTGACGACGTCGGCCTGGCCGTCCTTTTCCTTGTCCTTGAGGTGGACGCTGATGATGCGGCCTTCGAGGATGCGCAAAGCCTCGACGGAATCGAGATGCGAGGTGCGCCAGTGGCCGAGGTCGGCGGAGGCACCGAGGCGCGCATCACGGCCTTCCACCAGCCCGCGGATGTAGAGCGGGTTCCAGACCTTGTATTTCGGGTTACTCATCGTGCCCCCGTGCTGGTGGAAGGCCACCTTGACATCGTGTTTGATCGCAGCGGCTTCCCATGCGGCGACCAGTTCGGCGGATTCCGTGGTCACGGCGTAGAGGCCGATGCGTTTCGCGAAAGCCATAATCTGTTGCACTTCCTCAGCGTCCTTCGCGGAGACAACCCCGTAGTTCACGAGGCGCAAGCCCTGGCGCGTGCATTCGGCGAGGAGCTCTACGATCGCCTCCTCGGGCATGGTGTGGTGGGTTTTCACATCCGAGCCGGGCTTCATCACCTGGTTGGGGTAGATCTCGACGATGTTACCGCCCGCTTCCTTGGTTTTAGCGAGCGCCTCGAAGGTGGTGAACTCCCTGAAGGTGTAGGCCTGCGCGCCGATGAACCAGCCGTTCTGGCGGAGGCTCTCGGGGATGGGTTCGGCGTGGAGTGTCGCGGCCAGGGTGATGGCGAGGAGGGTCAGAATGCGGATCGGTTTCATAATGATTCTTAACGGTTGCGGACGGATACTTGAGGCTGGATGGGAAAACTTCCAGATTTTTAACGACGGCCGTTCGCTCTTGGGTTCGTTTGCCGCTGGAGTCCGGATTGGCTCAAACCTCAGGCGGAATTTTAGGTGCTTCTGGATTTCCGGGTTGCCAAAGCCGGGGACGCCCGCGTATTTTCCCGCGCCCGGGGCGAAAGCTCCGCCGAGAAGCCTTATAGTGTAATGGTAACACTCCGGATTTTGATTCCGTCATTCTAGGTTCGAGTCCTAGTAAGGCTACCATCCCGCCCTCCCAAGGCTACCATCCCGCCCTCCGGCGGTTTTTTTCGTTTCATCCCCGTGGCAATGCGAGGGAGGCAAGACGGGAGACCGGCAGCACCCGAGTGGCGCTTATTGGATGACCTTGAGACGCGCCCGTTCGAACTGGCGAACCTGTGCCAACCGTCCCAAAAAATGTCTTGTGGCAAAGGTCAAAAAATCGTCCTTAGTGGCCGTCACGATTTCAAACGATCATACCTATGTTTAAAGATTCACTGTCCGCGTTCCAAGCCATCTCCCCGTTGGATATCCTGGCATTTCTCGTCCCCTTCATACTGGCCGTCTCAATCGACCTCTTCACTCACAAGGCGGGGCAGAAGATCACCATGGGTAACGCCCTGAAGTGGTCGATGGTGTGGGTGGCGTGCGCTGCGATCTTCTCGGCCTACATCTGGTGGAGTTACGATAAGAATCCGCGGATCGAGCGATTCGGCGACACCGTCCGCACTTTGACAGGCCAGGGAGCCGTCAGCCTGTACTTCACCGGATACGTGCTGGAAAAGGCTCTCGCGCTCGACAACCTCTTCGCCTTTTACCTGATCTTCAAGTCGTTCGGCCTTACGCTTGACGCGAACCAGCATTACCAGCACCGCATCCTGTATTGGGGCATCCTGGGAGCCATCATCTTCCGCGTCTTCTTCTTGGGCATCGGCGCGTTCATCGCAAACGCCAGCCCGTATGTCCTCATCGCCTTCGCGCTGATCGTTCTCTGGACGGTCTGGAAAATGTGGAAGAGCGGGGACGACGACGGGGAGGTGGATTATACGAGCCACTGGTCGGTGCTCGCCGTGAGGAAAGTGGCGCACACCAACCCTTCCATCGATAGCGGCAAATTCTTCAGCCACGGTGTCACCCCCCTGTTCCTCTGCCTGATCTGCATCGAGGTTTGCGATGTGGTGTTCGCCTTCGATTCGATGCCGGTGATCGTCGCCGTCGTCCGCGATCCTTACCTGATGATCACCTCCAGCCTGTGGGCGGCGGCAGGTCTGCGGAGCCTCTATTTCCTCCTGATCGCGGCCCAGAGCAAACTCTGGGCGCTCGACAAGGCGATCATGATCCTCCTGATCTTCGTATCGTTCAAGCTGATCGGCAGCGCGTTCGGCTTCCATCTCCCGCCTCTGATCAGCGTGTGCATCGTCTTCCTGATCCTGGCTGCCGGAGTCGTCTGGTCGCTGGCGGTGAAGCCACCCGCCGAGGAGGCTGGCTGATCCATCCGTGCCTACTGCGCGTAATTTCCAGAATCCTCACCCGATCACGAACCGCATCCCATCCCTCACGAAAATGATTCGCCGTCTTCCCGTTTACCTCCTTCTCGACACATCGGGTTCGATGAAAGGCGAGCCGCTGGAATCGGTGAAAACCGGCATCGCGGCGATGCTCGGCGGCCTCCGCCAGGATCCCCATGCGCTGGAATCCCTGCACCTTTCCATCATCACCTTCGACCGTGATGTGAAGATCCTGCTGCCGCTCAGCGGCTTGGAAACCTTGCAGCTGCCGGAGATCACCTGCCCGGATTCCGGGCCGACGCATCTGGGAGCCGCCCTTGAGACGCTTTGCGAGCGCGTGGCCTCGGAAGTCATCAAAACCGAAGGGGAGGACAAGGGCGATTGGCGGCCCTTGCTTTTCATCATGACGGACGGAAGCCCTTCCGACGTCCAGCTCTACAAGGAAATGATCCCAAAGGTGCGCAGCATGGGATTCGGCTCCATCATTGCCTGCGCCGCCGGGCCGAAGGCGCGCAAGGAGGACTTGCAGCCCTTGGCCGATCATGTGGTCTCGCTGGATACGATGGATGGAAACGGCTTCGTCAGTTTCTTCCGCTGGGTCTCCGCAAGCGTGGCCTCGGGAAACATCAGCTCCGGCACCACCGGCGAACTCCACCTGCCGCCACCGCCGCCGGAAGTGAACCTGGTGTTCTGACCGATCCGCCATGCCCACCGACAACAGCTTCAGCCGCCGGACGACCACGGAGCGCCCGTTGCCGGTTTTCCTGCACCAGGGTCACGAGCTTTTCGTGGCGGAGCCGGGTCGCCTGCTCGGGCCTCTGATCGCCTGCATAGATGCCATCCACCGGTCGGGGCAATCCCATGGCGCTGTCACACCCTGTTGCGTGATGGTTTCTACGGGCGGCGTGATCAACTTGGATTTCCTCAGGACAAGG
>CAMBTF010000259.1 GCA_945870545.1 Akkermansia muciniphila | reverse complement strand
TCATGGCCCATTCCAGCGTGCCGCAAGCGTTTGGGGAAAGCTGGCCGCACGCGCTGTTGATTGCCGGAACGGGACTTGTCACCGCCGTGCCGCTGCTGCTTTTCGCCTTCGCGAGCCGCAACATCCGCCTCTGCACGCTCGGCATGCTCCAGTTTATCGGGACGACTATGCAGTTTTTCATCGGCTGGAAAATCTACGGCGAACCGATGACCACCGTGCGCCTCCTTTCCTTCGGCCTGATCTGGCTGGCCATCGCGCTCTACGGCTGGGACTCGCTGCGCCGGCGTCCCTTGCCAAAATAAATGAAGAGAATCCAACCGCAGATGGACGCAGATAAAAGAGAAGAGATGTGGAGAATCTCTTTTAGAAGTTAGGTTTTTGGCCGTATGGCCGGTCTTATCTCATTTTCATTCACGTCCATCTGAGTCCATCTGCGGTTCATTGCTCTTCGTGAAGGAAACGTCGCTGCCATTTCGGGTTCTTGACAGCCCGCGCCCGCCCGCCGACGATTTGAGCCACGACAGGGGAGCCATCCGAACGGGAGGCCGAGATTTTCCGACGCGCGGGAAAAACCCTTCGAACCTGACGCGGGTCATGCCGCCGGAGGGAGTCGGGCGAGCCACGGTGGCTTTCCTGTTTCCGGCCGGTTTCCGATCCGCCCCGAAACCACACCACCATGATCAGCCCTGAAGAAACCACCGGCACGGAAACGAAACACGACGAATCCCGCGCCCCGCTGCCCGCCTCCAACCGCATCTATGTTTCCGGCGAGATCCATCCGGAAGTGCGAGTCCCGATGCGCGAGATCACTCTCAACGACACGAAATCTTATAACGGCCGCATCGAGAAAAACGAAGCGGTGCGCGTGTATGACTGCTCCGGCCCGTGGGGCGATCCTGCCTTCAAGGGCAGCTCCGAGGAGGGCTTGCCGCCGTTGCGGCGCGAGTGGATTTTGAAACGCGGAGACGTGGAGGCCTACGACGGCCGCGAGGTGCAGCCGCAGGACAACGGCTACCTCACGGAAAAACATGCCGAATTCGCATCGAAGTCGGAGCGCGCGAACAAGTTCATCGAGTTCCCCGGCCTCACTGCCGAGCGCCGCCAGCCTTTGCGCGCGAAAGGCCATCCCGTCACCCAGAAATGGTATGCCGACAACGGGATCATCACGCCCGAGATGGAGTTCATCGCGCTCCGCGAAAATATGCGCCGCTCGAAGATTGCGGACATGAAGGAGGACATCGTGCGCAATGACCTCAACAAGCAGCACGCCGGTTCCCACCAATCGCCTGACAGCCCCTACACGCCCGGCATTTTCAAGCGTTTCCCGCAGCGCATCCCGGCGGAGATCACCCCGGAGTTCGTCCGCTCCGAAGTCGCCGCCGGTCGCGCGATCATCCCGCTCAATGTGAATCACCCCGAGTGCGAGCCCATGATCATCGGCCGGAATTTCCTCGTGAAGATCAACGCGAATATAGGCAACTCCGCCGTCGCCTCATCCATCGAGGAGGAGGTGGAGAAAATGCGCTGGGCCACGAAGTGGGGCGCGGACACCGTGATGGATCTTTCCACTGGGAAAAACATCCACGCCACCCGCGAGTGGATCCTGCGTAACTCGCCGGTGCCCATCGGCACGGTGCCGATCTATCAGGCGCTCGAAAAAGTGAACGGCAAGGCCGAGGATCTCACCTGGGAGCTTTATCGCGACACCCTCATCGAGCAAGCCGAGCAGGGCGTCGATTATTTCACGATCCACGCCGGCGTCCTCCTCCGCTTCGTCCCGATGACCGCCAGCCGCATGACCGGCATCGTCTCGCGCGGCGGATCCATCATGGCGAAGTGGTGCCTCTCCCATCACAAGGAGAATTTCCTCTACACGCATTGGGATGAAATTTGCGACATCTGCGCCGCCTACGATGTGAGCTTCTCCATCGGCGACGGCCTCCGCCCCGGCTCCGTGGCGGATGCGAACGACATGGCGCAGTTCGGCGAGCTCCAGGTGCAGGGCGAGCTCACCACCCGCGCCTGGGCGAAGGGCTGCCAGGTGATGAACGAAGGCCCCGGCCACGTGCCGATGCACATGATCGAGGAAAACATGGCCAAGCAGCTTGAGTGGTGCCACGAGGCGCCCTTCTACACGCTCGGACCGCTCACCACGGATATCGCCCCCGGCTACGACCACATCACCTCCGGCATCGGCGCGGCAATGATCGGCTGGTACGGCTGTGCGATGCTCTGCTACGTCACGCCCAAGGAACACCTCGGCCTGCCGAACAAGAAGGACGTGAAAGACGGCGTGATCACCTACAAGCTCGCCGCCCACGCCGCCGACCTCGCGAAAGGCCATCCCGGCGCCCAATACCGCGACAACGCCCTCTCCAAAGCCCGCTTCGAGTTCCGCTGGGAAGATCAGTTCAACCTCGGTCTCGACCCGGAAACGGCCCGTGAGTTTCACGACGAGACCCTACCCCAGGAAGGCGCGAAAACCGCCCACTTCTGCTCCATGTGCGGCCCGCATTTCTGCTCAATGAAAATCTCCGAGGACGTGCGTCAATACGCCGCGGCCCAAGGCATCGCGGAAGAAGAAGCCATCCAGAAAGGCATGGAAGAGAAATCCAAGGAGTTTTCCGAGGCAGGGGCAGAGCTCTACCAGAAAGTATAGGTCTTATAAGTCCTATATGACCTATCCACCCAAGCCGCTCGAAATGCGCTACACCCCACAGCGCCCGCGCTTTTTGTAATTCCTCTTAGGGATTGCAAGGGAGGGCGTTGTGGATATGTTCCGCGCCCCGGCGCGTGGCCGGGTTTCTTGAAATGAACAACCCTCATGTAGCGATTGTCGGGGCGACGGGTGCCGTCGGCGTGGAGATGCTCCTTTGTCTGGAGCAGCGGAATTTTCCTTTGGGCAAGCTGACGCTGTTGGCCTCCGCCCGCTCGGCAGGGAAGACGATGAAATTCCGCGGCGAGGACATCGTGGTGAAGGAACTCACCCATGATTCCTTCGATGGCATCGACATCGCGCTGTTCAGTGCAGGCGGCGGGATCTCGCTGGAGTTTGCGCCATCGGCCGCGGCGGCGGGCGCGGTGGTGATCGATAATTCCTCGGCGTTCCGCATGGATGAGGGCGTGCCGCTGGTCGTGCCGGAAATCAATCCCGAGGCCGCGAAGAACAGGCCCAAGGGCATCATCGCGAACCCGAACTGCACGACGATCATTTCCCTGATGGCGCTGGCTCCGTTGCACGAGAAATTCGGCCTGGAGTCGGTGATCGCATCGAGCTACCAAGCGGTTTCCGGATCGGGAGCGCAGGGGATCATCGAGCTTGAGGAGCAAATCCAGGCCATCGCGAACGGGCGGGATTTCACGCCGAAAGTCTATCCGCGCCAGATCGCTTTCAACGTGATCCCGCAGGTGGATTCGTTCACCGACAACGGCTACACCAAGGAGGAGATGAAGATGCTCAACGAGGGACGGAAAATCCTAGGTCATCCCACTCTGAAAGTTTCCTGCACCTGTGTTCGGGTGCCGGTCTATCGCTCGCACTCGGTTTCCATTACCGCGAAGTTTTCCAAGGAGCCTTCGGTGGAGGCAGCCCGCGCGGCCTACGACGGCAAACCCGGCGTATGCGTCGTGGATGATCCGGCGAACAAACTTTTCCCGGTGCCGCTTGA
>CAMBTF010000258.1 GCA_945870545.1 Akkermansia muciniphila | reverse complement strand
TTCACCGTAGTGACTACAAGCGCCTAGATGCGTTTAATCAGGGCTACCTGCTATTCAGCGATCCTACGATCAAGGCGCGTCCCTTCTCCGTCTCAAAAGCCCGCGCCGCCTTCCGTGAGGCTGGTTTCACCGAGACAGACCGAGACGGCATCCTGCGTCGTCCGGACGGCACTAAACTTTCCATTTCCGTGTCCTACCGGGCCAATCCCAATTTCGACAAGATGCTGACGATCCTCCGGGAGGAGGCGAAAGCCTGCGGGTTCGATCTCCGGCTTGATTCCAACGAGGCGACGGTGGATTACAAGAAGGTCATGCTCAAGCAGCACGAGATGAGTTTCACGGCATGGGTCATCACCCCCCCGATCCCAGACTTCCACCAATTTCTGCACTCCTCGAACGCATACGATGAGCGCGGCAATATCAAGCCGCAGACTAATAACATCCTCGCATGGGGACGGGCAGACACCGATATACTGTCTGAGACAGCACGTTCCGCCCGCACTGAGCAGGAGCTACGCGAGACGTCCCACAAACTCCAGCGCATCATACACGACGAGGCGATCTTCGTGCCCGCCTACACCGTGGATTTCGTCCGCATGGGCAGCTGGCGCTGGGTGCGCTGGCCGGATTCCGAGCAGACCCGCTTCTGTGCACCCATCGTTTACGAACCCATGGAAGTCCACGTCCACTGGATCGATGATCAGATGAAAAAGGAGACGCTAGACGCGAAACGCGTGGGCCGTAGCTTCGGCGAGGTGAACCGCATCTTCGACGACTATCGTTTCCCTGAGCCCGCTGATGCGGAAACACCGGTGGAAGAACCCAGCGGGGAAATCATCACACCGGAGCCAAAGGAAACGGAGGTCGGACCATGAGCGAAGTGAAGCTGCTGGAAGTGGACAAGCTCATCACCTCGTTCGATACAGAGCGTGGGATGCTGCGCGCCGTGGATCAGGTTTCCTTTTCCATCCCGCAGGGGAAAACAGTCGGCATCGTCGGTGAGTCGGGTTGCGGGAAAAGTGTCACCGCGATGTCCATCGTGCGCCTGTTGCCTCAGCCGTCGGGGAAAATCCTCGGCGGCCAGATCCGCTTCAAGGGCGAGGATCTTATTCATGCCTCCGACAAGCGCATGCGCCAGGTGCGCGGCGGCGAGATCGGCGTGATTTTCCAGGAGCCCATGTCCGCGCTCAACCCTGTCCACCGCATCGGTCGGCAAGTGGCGGAGGTGTTCCGCATCCACAAGGACATGTCGAAGAAGGACGCTTGGGACGCCGCCACGGAAATGCTTGCCCTGCTCCGCATCCCCGCGCCGGAGAAGCGGATGATGGATTACCCGCACCACCTTTCCGGCGGCATGAGGCAGCGCGTCGTGATCGCCATCGCACTTGCCTGCCACCCCTCACTGCTCATTGCCGATGAGCCAACCACTGCTCTCGACGTCACCGTCCAGGCGCAGATCCTCGGTCTTTTGGAAAGTCTCCAGAATGACATCGGCATGTCCGTCATGCTCATCACCCACGATCTCGGCGTGATCGCAGAATCCTGCGACGAAGTCGTCGTCATGTATGCCGGCCGCGTGGTGGAGAGCGCGCCCGTGGATGAGCTTTTCGGAAATCCGCTCCACGCCTACACGCAGGCATTGCTCCGCTCCATACCGACTTTGGAAACGCCGCCGAAATCCGTCCTGCCTACCATCCCCGGCCTCGTCGCCGGCCTCGGCGAGCACACGCACGGCTGCCGTTTCTGCCAGCGCATGGACCGGAAGTCCTCGATGACCCGCGAGCGGCCCAAGTTCAAGGAAGTGCAGCCGGGACACTGGCTGGAAATCTGTAAGGAATGTTCGAACCTGTGAGCGATACCCCGTTACTAACCGCCGAAGACCTGCGGGTGCATTTCCCCGTGCGCTCCGGCCTGTTTATGAAACAGACCGGCGCGGTGAAAGCCGTGGACGGTGTATCTCTCCGCCTCGGAGTGGGCGAGACGCTCGGCATCGTCGGTGAGTCCGGCTGCGGGAAATCCACCCTCGGCAAAGCCCTAGTCCGCCTCCTCACGCCCACCTCCGGAAAGATCCTTTTCGAAGGCCGCGACATCACCCACCTCGGCCAGGGTGCACTCCGCCCGTTGCGCCGGGATTTCCAGATGATCTTCCAGGATCCTGCCGAGTCGCTTGATGCGCGGATGAGTGTCCGCTCCCTGATCGAGGAACCCTACCGCATTCACGGCATGGGCAATCGCGCCGAGCGGAAAAAATGGGTCGATGATCTCCTCGAAACCGTCGGCCTCTCCGCCTCCTCGGCGGAGAAATATCCCTTCGAGTTCTCCGGCGGCCAGCGCCAGCGCATCGGCATCGCCCGCGCTCTCGCCCTGAAGCCCAAGTGGCTGGTCTGCGACGAACCTGTCTCCGCTCTCGATGTCTCCGTCCAGTCCCAGATCCTCAACCTTCTCGTCGATCTCCAGAAAAACTTCGGCCTCTCCTACCTCTTCATCGCCCACGACCTCTCTGTGGTGAAGCACGTCAGCGACCGTGTCGCCGTCATGTATCTCGGTAAAATCGTCGAGCTCGCCGATTCGGAAACGATCTACCGGAGTCCCAAACACGCCTACACCAAGGCACTCCTCTCCGCCGTCCCCATCGCCGATCCCAAGGTGAAGCGGAAAAAAATTCTCCTCGAAGGCGACGTCCCGTCTCCCATCGATCCCCCGGCGGGCAGCGCATTTGGTCATCGCATGAACCACCCGCGCTACGAGGAAACCATCGGCATGGATCTCTCGCTCCGCGAGATCCAACCGGGGCACTGGGTAGCCGCCGACCCCACCTGCCTGTCGCCTGAGGATTGGGAGCAAATCTCCTGACGTGCTGCTGACACGGATCCGTAATCATGCGGAGGTTTTCCGCTGAATCATCCCAATCATTCAGCGACCCATAACCACCGTCCACATCGAACATGATTTATTTGAATCCAAAAACCGAAATCGGTCGAACTCATCATTGATGCCGCCAGGCGGCCTACACACCAACACAGAACCATAAAATCAATCGCTAGCACAATCGCACTCGGAATGTCCGCCCTCATCTCGCCCGTCAGCGCGGACATCAACATCGAGGCGAAGGCTTTCATCGAAACAGCTGTCGTTCCGCCTTCGGGTCTGGCAGTTCTATCCAGAATCTAACAACAACCGAGCCAAACGAACATGACCTCACCTTCCATACCTAGAAAACCAAATCCAAAGTCATCCTGGCAATTTCTCCTTGCCGCGCTGATGATACTACTTGCGATTGCCCTTATGGTGCATAAGATCCGGTCACCTGACAAGGATCGTGAAAAGCCCCCTGCCGATGCCGCGTCCGGGAGGGCTGAAGTGCCGAAACCCTCCAGATTCCGCCCCACATCCGGCTCGGAGCTCGGCTCCCGGGAAAGACGCAAACCCCGCCCCACCCAGGCGGAGCTCCCGGACGACCCCAGCCAAATCAGAGAACTCACACCGGAACAGGCAAAACTCCTACTCGCGAAGTTCAAGGATGGGGTTCTGAACCTCTCCGGCCTGACCACGCTCGACGCCGATACGGCCCAGGCGCTCGCGAAGTTCAGGGGGTCTACACTGAGTCTTAACGCCCTAACCACGCTCGACGCGGATATGGCCAAGACGCTTGCGGAGTTCAAGGGGGTTAGT
>CAMBTF010000257.1 GCA_945870545.1 Akkermansia muciniphila | reverse complement strand
CACCGCCCGACCCCGGAATCGATTTGCGACGCGCTCCGAAAACTCCTTTCCTTCTAACTTACGACCATGCCGACCGTCCCCATCTTGATGCCGCAGCTCGGAGAATCCATCGCCGAGGCCACCGTGATCCGTCTTGGTGTCGCCGTCGGTGACGCGGTGCGCACGGATCAGGAAATCATCGAGGTGGAGACGAACAAGGCGGTGATGGGCGTCACCACGCTGTGCGACGGGATCGTTTCCGAGATCAAGGCGGTGGAGGGTGTTTCCTACTCGGTGGGTTCGCTGCTCGGTTTGTTGGAAGTGACCGAGGAGGAAGTCGCTCGCACCGGCGTGGACACCATCGAGAGCATCGATGCGAAAAAGCTCGCCGAGCAAGAGCAGAAGCCCGCCGGAGAGGAGAACCTGCACTTCGCGCTGGACGGGGATTCCTACGAGGAAAACCCCCGCATCATCCCCAGTGTGAAAGGCCTACCGGTGCCAACCGGGGTGATGGGCGCTCATTACATTTCCCCGAGGATGCGCGCTCGCATGGATGACATGGGGCTGCGCGAGGCGGACATTTCCGCTGTCGTCGGAACGGGGGCGGGCGGGCGGGTGACCGTCGAGGATCTGGAAAGGTTTTTGGATTATCTTGATGCTTGGCCCAGCGTGGCGGCTTCGCCGATGCGTTTGGCGGTGGCCGATGCGATGCGGCGTAGCTGGACGCGTCCGCTGGCTACGGTCGGCCTGCCGGTGCTGTTAGATCGCGTGCTCGACCATCGCCGCGAGCAATCGCCGAAGCCCGGACTGACTCTTTATCTTCTTCGCGCCCTTGCCCTTGCGCTCACCGAGCAGCCGATGACCGCCGGATATCTGATCGGCGAAAAAGTCGTTCACCCGCGTTCCTTTGATATCGGCGTGGCGGTGCAGGTTGAAGATGGAGTGGTGGTTCCGACCGTCCGCGAAGTGGATCGGAAATCGCTGAGCGAACTCGTCGCGGAATACGACGATCTGGTGGATCGCGCGCGCCGCCGCCGCCTTACGGAAAATGATTCGAAGGGCGGCATCGCGACGGTCACGAATTTCGGAACCTTCGGGCTGACGACAGGCACACCGATTCCTTTGCCCAACGAGACGCTGATCCTCGGCATTGGCGCGGGGCGCAAAACACCGGTGTGGAGTGATCAGGTCGAGGCTTTCATCCCGGCCACGGAGGCGCAGCTGTTGCTGACATTCGATCACCGCGTGGTCGATGGCGGCGGCGCGGGGATGCTCCTTCATCGCGTCGCGGAGCTTTTGCAGCATCCTGAAAACCTTTGAACCGACTGACATTTTGGAAGAGGAATCGGATAGGAATGGCAGGGTGGACATCCCGAAAAAGGCGATTTACCGGCTATCCATTTATCACCGTTGCCTGCAGAAGCTCAGCGCAAACGGACAGGAAACCGTTAGCTCGGAGACGCTGGCGAAAGCGGCCGGCGTAAAGCCCGCGCAGTTGCGGAAGGATCTGGGCTACTTCGGCCAGTTCGGCACACGGGGGCTGGGCTATCCGGTGGAGGGCTTGATCGCGACGATCCGCGAGGCTTTGGGTCGCGAGCATTTGCAGCCAGTCATCCTCGTCGGGGCGGGCAATCTCGGCTCGGCGCTTTTGCGCTACCAAGGCTTCCAAAAGGAGGGCTTCGAGGTCGTTGCCGCCTTCGATGCGAGGCCGGACGAGGCGCGGGCGAGGGAATTGGAAATCCCCGTTCATCATGCCTCGGAGCTGGAGGCTTTCGTCGCCGAGAACGGTGTCAAGCTGGCCATCCTTTGTGTCCCGGTCGGCTCCGCGCAGGAGGCCGTGAACCGTCTCGTCGCCTGCGGCATCCAGGGCATCCTGAATTTCTCGCCCATCATGCTGGAGGTGCCTGTCGAGGTCACTGTGAACAACGTCGATCTCGCTCTGGAGCTGGAGCACCTGGGCTATTTCATCCGATGACCGTGGTGGTGAAAATTTTCCCAAGAAAATCCTGCCCCGCCGCGTTTCATCCGGCAGCGGTGATCCCAAACCTCACAAACCGATGAAACCGAGCGAATTCGAAGAGTTCATCGAACGTGCGGTGGAGGAGCACGAATCCGCCCTCATCGGTTATGCTAAGACTTTCGTATATGATCTCGACCGCGCCCGCGACGTCGTGCAGGACACTTTCATCCGCCTGTGCAAACAGGATCCGGACAAGCTCGGTGAGCACCTGCGAAGCTGGCTGTTCACGGTTTGCCGGAACCGCTGCCTCGATGTGCTGCGGAAAGACCGGCGCATCGAACCGATCAACGAGGATCGTTGGGATAAATTCTCAGGCAACGAGACCCCGCCGGACCAACAGGTGGAGGACGACGAGCGGATCGCCGATGTCATGCGTTTCATGGATCGGCTTCCGAAAAACCAAAGGGAGGTCATCCTCCTTAAATTCCAACAAGGCATGAGCTACGGCGAGATACAAAACGTAACCGGATTAACCCAGGGAAATATCGGTTTCCTAATCCACACCGGACTGAAACGGCTGCGGGAATGGATGCCGATGGCCACCCGAGACTGACATGAAACCGCACCAGAAAGACACAAAGCTCACGGACTACGCGCTCGGTGAACTCCCGCCGGAGGAGTCCGTTGCGGTCGAGCGCGCGATCGCTGCCGATCCCGCGTTGCGCGCCGCGTTTGTGGAAACCGAGGAAATGTGTCAGGGACTCATCGATGCGTTGGGCGGGAAAAAGGAGCGGTTGCAACCACGCCAGCGGGACGCGATCCGCCGGGTGGCGCGTGAAGCAGCGCGGCAGGGCAAGGTAGAGAACCTGAGCTCGCACCGGCAGGCGCGGCAAAGGTGGATCGCGCCCTTGGCCGCCGCCGCCGTGATCATCGGAGGGATTTTCCTGCTCACCTTTTTTCAAAAACCCGCTGGTACGGGCGCCACGAAGCCCGTTACCGCGAACAATGATCCCGTCAAGGGAGGCGGGCTGGAAGGGCCATCGGAACAGGGAAATGTCATCCGCCTGCCGCTGAAAGCCTCCGGCAAAAGCCTCTCGCAAATCATGGATGCTGTCCGCGGAGAGAAACGGATGCCTACGAAGGGCGAAGTCCGCATTCCCGAGATGCTCAATGCCTTTCCCCTGAAGGCGAATGGTTCCGTCGCGCTGTGGCATGGCTGCAAGCTTGGCGTGGAGATCCTGCCTTCCCCGTGGAAACCCTCCGCCAGCCTCGTCTTCGTGGAAATCCAAGGCGCGAAGGACGGCGCACGCGGGCTTTCCGTGGAATATCATGCGCAGGAGGGAGTGGTGATCGACCACCGCTTGATCGGATACGCTTCGAGAAAATCCGATTCAAAGCTCAATCCGCCATCCGAAGTGGAGGCAAACTCACGAATGCTGCTCGTCATCGAGGTCGAGTCGCGCGATCTCCGGCTCGGCTCGTTGCATGGGTCGGTCGGTGGGAGAGAAGCATCGCCCCTGCCGCTTGTTCGCGAACCCGAACGCGAGCCCTCCGACGATGCTCGTTTCGCCGCGCTCGTCTGCGCTTTCGGGCTCTGGCTGCGCGGTGAAGGCGGCGGCATGATCGATGAGGAAGTCATGCTCGCCCTCGCCAGGGAAGTCGCCTCCGGCAGTATGGTCGCCGACCGTTATGATTTCCTCAATCTCATCGACGAGGCAACGAAGCTTCCCAAAAAGTAAGCGATCCTCTCAGGGAATCGGTCGCGC
>CAMBTF010000256.1 GCA_945870545.1 Akkermansia muciniphila | reverse complement strand
ACAAGCATTTGCTGGATTTCGAGGAGGGCAGCAGCGAGAGCACGGAGGTGGTCAAAAGTTTGTTTGGACGTTTGCACGCGCGGGGATTGCAGGCCGGAGTCGCGCGGCGGCTTCTGGTGGTGAGGGACGGCAGTGAAGCCATCGCGAAGGCAGTGCGTCATTACTGGCCCGACGCGGTGCAGCAGGAATGCTTGGTGCACGTGGAACGTGGACTGTGCGGCAAATTGTCCTGGAAGCACCAGAAGGAGGTTGTAGAGCGCATGAACCGCCTTCGCAAGGTGCAGGGATCTGAGGCAGGCGAGGAGGCGTTCGGAGAGTTGCTGACCTACGTGAGAAGCAAGAACCTTGCCGCGGCGGAGTGTCTGGAAAATCGTAGTGAGGGGATTCTTGCGTTTCATCGCCTCAACGTGCCGGCGACACTCAACGTGACATTTCTCAGCACCAACCACATTGAGAACGTGATGCGCAACACGCGTGGGACGCTCGGCAAGGTGTGTCGCTGGAACCAGCAGACCGATCAGTTAACCCGCTGGATGGGAGTGGCTCTGCTGCGGGCGCAGGAAGGCTTCCGTCGTGTTCGGGGGCACAAGGAACTGGGGGATCTGGCCGCCGCGCTGGGAAGGGCCGGTTCCGCCGCCTCGTCGCTCCGCTCCTCATCGGCTCCACCGGCCCTTCCCAGCGCGGGAGATCATTCGGAGCTTGCAGGTGAGATCGGATTCTCCTATCGAATGTCCATCAGCTAGCCCGCTGAGATTCTAACAATTTAACGGAAAGAAAAATTTCCCCGATGTATGCGTGGAGTGGTTATGGAGAGGCGGTTGGCGGGAGCAAACGAGCAAGGCGTGGGCTTTGCAAGGTGTTAGAAGTTGCGCAGGATAGTTGGGATACTAAGGCACATACGTATTATAGGAAATGGCTGTATGGAGAAGGCGCGGTTGCAGAAGACTCGCAAAGAAAAGGTTATACACAGGCACAGGTGGAGGCTGCGCAAGTTGCGGTGGAAAATTTCTTATTTTTACCCATGTTAGGGATACGCAAGCGGATGAAGTGTTTTAGCGAAGGAATCGCCTTGGGTAGTGAGGACTATGTGAAAGGAATGGCCGCGAGGTATCAGGCGCAGTTTGAGAGGCAGAGGGAACGAAGTGCGAAGCCACTGAAAAGCCCATATGGCGGGAAAGCGGGATCGATTTTTGTGATGAGAGGGAGCTGAGTGATATGATTCATACTGTGCGGTAAATGGTAGCAAGAGCTTCGTGAACAAAACGTTTGATGCGGCACAAGAGAGTTTATCTTAGAGCTTCAATTCTTCCTCATTAACGTCTCTCTGCGTTTATCTGCGGTTTGACTCTTTCAGTCCACCATCGCCAGCCCCGCGATGCGTCCGCCGGTCCATGCGGCTTGGAAATTGTAACCGCCGGTGATGCCATCGATATCGAGGCATTCACCCGCAAAGTGCAAGCCGGGGACGATGCGGCTTTCCATCCTGCGGAAATCGATTTCCTTAAGCCTCACCCCGCCACAGGTGACGAATTCATCTTTATTCGTCGTTTTGCCTTTGACCTCAAACCGGCCATCCGTGAGCTGGTGCGCCAAAGCGTTTTCGCGATCTTTGGTTAGCTGCGACCATTGGGTTTCCGGCGCGATCGCGGCGCTTTCGAGCAATCTCTCCCAGAGCCGGCGCGGCAAGCCCGCTGGCACTTTGTTTTTGACCAGGGATTTTCCGGATTCCATGCGGTTGTTTGAAAACGTTTCGCGCAGTTCTTCGGCGGAAGTTTTCCCGAGCCAGTTGACCGATATTTCCACCGCATAATCCTGCTCGGCAAAGCGCCGCGCCTCCCATGCGGATAAACGCAGGATCGCCGGGCCACTAAGGCCGCGATGGGTGATCAGCACCGGGCCTCTCTGCACCGGACTTTTCGGAATGATTTTCACTCCCGCATCCTGCACTGAAAGCCCAGCGAGGTCATTGAGGCGATGATCCGGAATGTTGAAAGCAAATAGCGAGGGAACCAGCGGTTCGATGTAGTGCCCGAGCGATTCGATGGCGCGGGTGAGCGGCGACGCTTTGAGCGATCCGGAGGTGATGCATACCTTGTCCGCTCTCACGGTTTCACCATTGCTGAGATGCAGGGAAAACTTTCCATCGGGTTCGGCTTGCAGCTCGTGCAGCGCGATGCCGGTTTTCAAAATCACCCCGGCATCACGGGCGGATTTCATGAAACAATCGATGATCGTCTGCGAGCGATCGGTGACCGGAAACATCCTGCCATCGGCTTCGGCTTTCAACTCCACCCCGCGCGCCTCAAACCACGCGACGGTATCCTGCGGTTGCCATTCGTAAAATGCCCCACGAAGTTCGCGCGATCCGCGAGGGTAGTTTTTTGAAAGCACCGCAGGATCGAAGCAAGCATGCGTGACATTGCAGCGCCCGCCGCCGGAAATTTTCACCTTGGTGAGAAACGCGTTGCCCTTTTCATAAACCGTAACCTCCGCCGCCGGATCGGCCTCGGCAGCGGTGATCGCCGTGAAAAATCCTGCTGCGCCGCCACCTATCACAACGATTTTTCGAGGAGTGCCGGTTTTAGGGTTCATCAGGGATAGGAATTATAGGACAGAGAGGACTTATGGATTCTTTCCCCGATAAGCCAGCCATGCTTTTTTGGATGCGAAGTGTTTGCCGGGCAAGCGAATGGTGTTTAGAACCCAGCGACACGCATGCACGAAGACCCCATCATCGACCTTCACAGCGACGCGCACTTCATGCAGCAGGCGATGCGGGAGGCGATGAAAGCCTACGCGGCTTCCGAGGTCCCAGTGGGTGCTGTGGTGGTGCATGAGGGGAAAATCATCGGCCGCGCGTGGAACCAGGTGGAGACGCTTAAAGATGCCACCGCGCACGCGGAAATGCTGGCACTGACGGCCGCGCAGCAGGCATTGGGCGATTGGCGGCTGGAGAACTGCACGCTTTACGTGACGAAAGAGCCGTGTCCGATGTGCGCGGGCGCGATCGTGCATTGCCGGCCTACGCGGGTGGTTTTCGGTTGCTCCGATCCCAAGGCGGGCGCGGTGGGGGGCTGGATCAATCTTTTGGAATCGAATCCGCCGCTGAATCACCGCTGCGAGGTGACCTCCGGCGTTCTCGGCGAGGAGTCGCTGGCGCTGCTTCAGAGTTTTTTCCGAGAAGCCCGGCAACGCAAGCGGATGGATGAGTCCTAGGTGCTTCTCGTTGAAAAATGAATGCGGATTTTTCCAACCAAGCCATACCGCACCTCCACCGGCTTTCGCATGACGGGCGGTTTCACCAAATCAGGTAGGCCATGCCCGGTTGGGGCTAGGGCTTCACAGCAGATCGTAAGACCGGCCGCCGATGCCTTCGAACCAGCGGAGGTAGGCTTGGTTTACCATGGCGTAGCCGCCGGGGGTGGGGTAATCGCCGGTGAAATACCAGTCACCGCACTCGCCCTTGATGGAGGCGCGCAGGTTCTCGATGGTTTGGTAAATGACCTCCACCTCACCGTGCCATTCCGTGTCCTCGGGATAGACCATGCGTGAGACCTCGGCGGGGATTTCCTCGACGGTGAAGGCCTCGTAAACGCCCTGCACGCGGTTGCGGCGCTCCTTCGAAGGCTTCGTGAGTTCCTCGCGGCAATCGTCGTAGATTCGATCAAGCAGATACTGTCGCCCCGCGCGGCGGTGGAGTGCGACGGCGGCGT
>CAMBTF010000255.1 GCA_945870545.1 Akkermansia muciniphila | reverse complement strand
CGGCGAGGGTGAGGGCGATGGCGAACCGCAAGAGAAAGGCAAAGGCCCTGAGGGGGAGGAACCCGAAAACAAGGGGAAAGGCGGCGATAAGGATCCGGAGAAAGATGACAAAGGCAAGGAACCCGATGAAAGCGATTCCAAGGGCGGGGCCGATCCCAACGAAACCCCTGAGGAACGCGCGCGGCGCATCCTTTCCGAAAACGCGGATCTTCAGAAAGGCCCGCTCACCCCCGGCAGACGCGAATTCATGAACCCGGACAAAGATTGGTAATATATGAACGCACCCATGATCAGAATCCTTTTCCTGTATCTCCTCGTCACCTCGCTTGGACATGCCAATGTGCGCAGCCTGATCTCCTCAAGCTTTCTCGCCCGTGGCGAAAAAGCGATTTTTGAAATTCGTGTGGAGCAGCAGGAACCCGACGAAATGCCGCTCATTGAGGAGGTGAAGGACGTGGTGATCGAACCGATCGGATTCGGCAGGCCGCAGATGTATCCCGGCAGGCGCATGGAATCGAGTTTCCAATACATCATTTCCAGCTACGAGACGGGCATCCATGTGATTCCGGCCGTCGAGGTGTTGGTCAATGGCATTAAAATGAAGACCGAGCCGCTAAGCATCGAGGTGTTCGATCCCAGCGATCTTGAGTGGAGCGAGTCCTCCTCACAGCCCGCAGAGGCGGGGGATACCGTGAGATACGCGAGCATCATCCGCATCCCGCAGAGGAAATTTTTTGAGAACCAAGCATTCGCAAGCGAGATCAAGATCTACGTGCCGCGCGATCTCGCCCGCAGCATCGCAGACTGGGGGGTGCCGGAGTTCGAGCGCAAGGGGCTCGCCGTCTGGCGCTACGAGCCCTCGAACCAGCCCGGCGAGGTGAATCTCCTCGGCCAGCCCTATGTTTCGCTCGCCTACAAGACGACGATGACGGCGCTAAACTCAGGTGAAGTGGAAATCGGCCCCGCGACGGTGAGATTGATCTACGTGAAAACGGTGTTCGACCGCTTCGCTCAGCGCATCCAGTTACAGACGACCCTCAATGTCCCGAAACTTGGCTTCACGGTAGCGCCGCTGCCGGAGGGCGCGCCGAAAGGTTTCGATAACGCGGTGGGTCAGTTTTCTCTCAGAACGGCGATCAAGGAAACCAATGTCACCGAGGGCGAGCCGCTTGCGCTCGATGTCGTGGTCAGCGGCAGCGGCAACCTCGACAATCTGCGCTCGCCGAAGATGACCGATCCGGCTGGTTGGAAAGTCTATGACGCCACTCCGAACCAGCGTGGAGAGGAGCGCCGCGAGCTGCAGGGGACGGTGGTGTTCAGCCAATTCATCCGTCCGCTCGAAATGAAGATGGCCATACCGCCTTTCCGCCTCGTTTACTTTGATCCTGACACGGAAAGATATGAAACCGTGACGACGGACCTCATCCCATTGGTGATGTCCCCTGCAAAGGGCGGAGTCACCGAGGCTTCCGGGCCGCCCCAATCCCTGGCGGTGCCGGTGGAGCGGATGTCCGACATCCTGGGCCTGATCGACGCGGGCCAACTGCTTAATCCGAGCGGCAGGAACGCCCCCCTGTGGTTGCTGCACGCCTTCGCCGCCTGTTTGGCGCTGGCGCTCATCACGCGCGCACTCTGTATGCGCTACGGCCACCATTTTGAAAGGGACGAGACCAAGCGCAAACTGCGGCAGGATTTCGCAACGCTCGCGGGCGCCGCTTCAGGTGATGGGTTGGCGTTTCTGCGCGCGGCGGGCGGCTTCGCGGAGCGCTGGCAGCTCGTCGATAAAAACGAGGAAATCCGCGAGATCCTCGACGAGCGCGACCGGCTTTGTTTCCGCGAGGCAAAGGCCGATGTGCCGGTGCCGAGAGGCCGCCGGGAAAAAATCCTGCGCTGTCTTCGGAAAGCGGCATTGGGAATCCTCGTTTTCGCGTTCGCAGGGCAGTTGGATGCCGACGAGGTTTCTGCGAAAGCGAAAGAGGCATATGATGCGGCGCGTTTCGAGGAGGCCGCAAAGCTCTGGCTGGGCGCGGGTTCCTACGAGGATCTCAGTGCGGACACCCTCTACAACATCGGCAACGCCGCCTACCGCATGGGTGTGCCCGGACAAGCCGCGCTTTACTACCGTCGCGCCCTTTCCCGCGATGCCGCCCACGGCGAGGCGCGCCAGAACCTGCGTTTCATCGAGAGAAAATACGGTTCCATCACCATCGAACGGCCCGCTTACCAATACGCCATCGCCCGTATCCCGCTCTCGGCATGGAAAGGCTCTCTCTGGGCGGGCGCGTGGATGCTGGTGATCGGCCTCCTAGTTTTTCCGGCGACGCGGATCGGTTCGCCATGGCGGGTCGCGGGTGTGATCGGCTTTGTCCTCGGCCCGCTGATGATGTCGCTGGGCGGCCTGGGTTGGAGATATTTTCCCGATGACGCGGAGTTCGCTGCCATCACGCGGCAAGCGGTGGTGGTGGGCGAGAAAATCGTGCTCCATACCGATGCGGCAAGGACTTCCCCGGAAGTGATTGATGCGCCGCCGGGTTCTGTGGCCGAGGTGATCCGCCGCTCCGGCGACTGGGCGTATGTGGCTTTCGCGACGAAGACACGCGGCTGGGTGCTCATCGATGCCATCGAAATGGTGATTCCCGCAGGTAAACCCAGCCCGCCCGAGGTAAAAAAAGCGGCGTCAGACGGGAGTAGCGCATGAATCCCGCCCGCAAGGCATGGCTGGCGCGACGCGACGGGACGGTGGTCATCGGCCACGGTCCTTTCGTGGTGTCTCCCGAGCCACCCGCCGAGGGGATCGCGTTCTACAAGCGCGACTTTTTCTCCCGCGAGGAAACGCCATGGCAAATCCCCGCGCGCCACGAAATCATGACGGCGAGGGCTTTCCGCGATGCGGTGGGCGGCGACCTCCACCTGGATGTAGCATGGGAGGCTCCGGATGCGACGCCGTTCTCCTGTGTTTTCCAGGAAATCATGATCCGCATCCGTCAGGGGATGATCGAGAAGACCGTGCCGGTCGTCACCGAGCGCGGCGTGGTTTCCTGCTCGCCTGCCGCAGAGATCATGGCGGCGATGGCGCGGCAGCAGGCTCCGCTCCAGTCCTACGGCTGGGTCTCGGATGAGGACGGCTTTGCGGGCGCGACGCCCGAGCTTTTGTTCTCCCTCGATGGATCGCGGCTGGAGACGATGGCACTGGCAGGCACGGCACGCGTGGAGGATGAGGATGTATTTGCGGTGGATGAAAAGGAGATACGTGAGCACGAGTACGTCGCGCAGACCCTAGTTTCCAAGCTCCTTGATCTGGGCACACTTCGCCGCCGCGAGCGGGATGTGCTCCAGCTCGGCTCCATCGTGCATTTCCATACCGGCATCACCGTCGATCTGGCGAATCCGCAGGACACGCAAATCCTCCTGCGCCGCCTGCATCCCACGCCCGCCCTCGGCCCCTTGCCGCGCACCGACCAGACGATGGCGGCGCTCGCCGGCTGGCGCTCGCAGCTCGGTTGTCCGGAGGAATTCGGTGCGCCCTTCGGTGTCTGGGAAAGCGGTCGCTTTGAGGCCGTCGTCGCAATCCGCGGCCTCTGGTGGCAGGGAAACAGGATTTCACTTCCCGCCGGATGCGGCATCATCGAGGCCAGCCGCCTCGTCAACGAATGGCGCGAACTCCGCCTCAAGCGCGATGCGGTGAAACGCTTCGTGGGATGAAAATGTGACAACAAA
>CAMBTF010000254.1 GCA_945870545.1 Akkermansia muciniphila | reverse complement strand
AAACCGGCGCAGTTGCTGGCTCACGTTCGCCGCGCTGCGCATCGACAGTTTTTCGGCAATCCACTCCTGCGAAACCGTCGTCCGTTTCCAAAGCAGCTCAGCGAAAGCCAGTTTCCGTAGATCAGATCCCTTCAAAGCGGAGAGATCCTTTGCCAGCAGTCCCGCCGCTTTCAGGCCATCAGCCAGCCATCGCTTCGCTTGTTCCTCACCGTGCGCCGTCACCTGCGGGGTCTTCCGATAGGCTCGCGATGATCTCTTGCGCTCCTTCATCAGCTTTTCCGAAAGCTTGCGCAGCTTCCCGGCGAACTCCTGGCTTCCCCAATACCAACCGCGCCACAAATGGCTGCATCGGGCATCCACATCCTCTTGAACCACCGGCATCCCACACGTCTTGATCTCCTCCTCCACCGCGCGGCGGTCCAGGCGCTCCACCATCCGCCGCCGTCCGGCTACCGTGTCCGGCAGATCGAAGCGCATCAATCCCTCCTCCGCAGCCAGCCATTTCGGACGCTTTCCGGGTGGCAAGGCCCAGCCGCCCGCCACGCTGCTCCATGGATAGTCCAGCAGGCTTTGGCTCTTCTTCGGCACGACCAATCGCGCCCGGACCGGATTGAGGTGGATATAATCGACGAGCGTCCGGTAGTGATAGAAGTCGGCTCCCTCCACCAGCACCGCCTTGTAGCGGTCGCCAAACAGTCGGCCCCATGCCATGTGCCGGACGTTGTAGCGGCGGGTGACGGTGTTCTGCAACCAGCTCATTCCGGCGACCAGGTTGGCCTCGGGCGTTTGGATGAAAAGGTGATAGTGATTGCTCATCAGCACCCAGGCATGAACCCGCCAGCCGGTCATCGCGCAGGCCTCGGAAAGGGTGGCGAGGAAAAACCGGCGGTCGTCGTCGTCATGGAAAATCGTCTCATGCCGGTTGCCACGCGCCATCACGTGGTAAAAGGCGCCGGGAAATTCGATGCGCAGGCTCCGTGGCATGCTGGAAGGATAGGACGGAGGTGAATTCTGTCAAGATTTGCACACTGACCCCATTTTGCCCTGACCCCATTTTCCCGGGGAGCTAATCACTCCCCGGAACCCGATTCGCCTTTATGTGGTTGATTCTGAGCGATTAGATAAACGTAAGCGTCCCAAAATCCACCCCCTATCCATGCGCCGTTGACCGTGCATCCTTGCCGGGATGTCCAAACCACACCCCGATCCATCCCGTCACCTGACCTGCACCGACGTCCGCTTCGCCGAAGTCGATTTCCCGCGCCAGCTCCGACCACGCCTCGTCATTCAATTCAGCGAAGGCCTCTGTCTTCTACTTGAGGATGATGCCGCCATCCCGCTCGCCGCTGAGTTCATCGCCGCGTTCCGCGACCACCTTTCCGCGAAAGGAGGCCGCCTGTGCTGAACCTCACCGCCAACGCCCTTAAAGTCTTCCTCGCCCTCGATCCCTGCGACATGCGCAAATCCTTCAACGGCCTCCAGCAGCTCGCCGCCGACCAGCTCCAGACCGCCCCCGCCCGCGATGCCCTCTTCGTCTTCACCAACAAGCGCCGCAACCGCATCAAGCTCCTCTATTTCGACGGTACGGGCCTCTGGGTCGCAGCTAAAAGATTGGAAAAAGGCCGCTTCAGCTGGCCTGCCCCCAGCGAGCCGGGACAGCGCCGCATCAAGCTCCACGCCGAGGCGTTGCAGCTCCTCATCGATGGCGTGGATCTGCGCGGAGCCGCCTTTCGTCCTTGGTATGAGCGCCCGGAATAATCTTCGAAATAAAGCCACCTTTAGTCCGATTCAGGCACGCTTCTTGCTACTACGTTTATAGTGGAAAACAGCGGATCTCCAGACAACGATCAGCTACTCAAGCGCCTCGGAGAGCTTGAGAAAAAGCTTGTCCGCCTGGAGGCCGAGAACACCCACCTCAAGTCCGAGCTCGCCCGAAAGGACAAGATCATTGCAGGCCTCCAGCAACGCCTCTTCGGATCCAGCTCCGAGAAGCTCGACCCCAACCAGCTCCAGCTCGAAATGGACGAACTCCTGCTGGGAAAGCCAGAACCTCTTCCGGAACCAAGCGGCGAAACATCCGTACCGGAGGAGGAAAAACCAAGCGCCGCAAAAAACCGCCGCACCAAGGCTGACCGTTTCCCGAAAAACCTCATGATCCTCGTCGATGGAGTCACCATCCCCGATGAAGTCCTCGCCAACCCCGAGGACTGGAACGAGATCGGCGAAGAACACCACGACGAACTCGATGTCATCAAAGCCGAGATCTTCTGGCGTCGAACCATCCGCAAGAAATTCGCCCACAAGGCCGACAAGACCCGCCCGCCGGTCATCGCGCCCGCCCCGCTTCCCAGCATCCCCGGCACCTTGTTGGCACCCACCCTCGCTGCCCAGATCATCACCGACAAATACCAGGATCACCTCCCCCACTACCGCCAATCCCAACGCTTCCGACGACGACACGGAGCAGACATCGGGCGCCAGACCCTCAACGCCTGGACCCACGCCACCGCCCGCCACCTTTCCTCCATCGGCAAAGCCATCAAAGCCGAAATCCTCCAGGCCACCGAGCTTGAGGTCGACGAAACACCCATCGACTACCAAGCTCCCGGCCACGGCTCCGTGAAGGAAGGCCGTCTCTGGGCTTACCGTGATCCCGCCGCCGGCACCTGCTACTTCGACTGGCATGCCGGGCGCGGTGCCGACTGCCTCCTGGAAATGCTTGGTTACGACGAAGCCACCAACACCATCGCCTACGAGGGAACCATCCACACCGACGGCTACGGGGTTTACGACGCGGTCGCCTCAAAGTTTGGCCTGCGCCACGGCGGCTGCCTCGCCCACGCCCGGCGCAAGTTCACCGACCTCGGCTCCGCTGCCCCCGAAGTCACACTGCCCGTCTTCCTCTTCATCCAGCGCATCTACCGGATCGAGAAACAAACGCGCCAAACCGCAGCCCCGCCCGCCTGCCGCGAGCTGATCCGGCGCGCCCGTAGCCTCCCCATCGCCGACGAACTCCACCGCTTCATCCTTGGTGAATATAAAAAGCAGCGCCCCGTCAGCAACTGCGGCCAAGCGCTCGGCTACACCCTCAACCAGTGGGATAAAATCCGCCACTGCCTCAGCCAGGGCGTTCTGGAAATCGACACCAACCTCGTCGAGAACATGATCCGCCCCACCAAACTCGGAATGAAAAACTGGATGTTCTTCGGCAGCCTCGAAGCCGGGATGAACAACGCCCTCATCTACACCCTGCTCGCCAACTGCCGCGCCCAGGATCTCGATCCCGAGGACTACCTCGTCGAAGCCATCAAACGCCTCCCACCCGAAGCCACCTCCGATCAAGCCGCCGCACTGACCCCCGCCCGCATCGCCGCCGAGCGGCGAGCAAAGGCAGCGGACGAGGAAGTCGCCTGATCAGCCGCGCCCCGCCCCAGGCGGACAAAGCATAGGACAAATTTAGGACGCTTACTGTAGGTCGACCCGAATGTTTTTTGTTGATCATTTAGTTTGTTACCTTTAGTGACCATTTTTATCTTATCAATTACAAGTTCAGAATGAGCCGTAATTACGTGATTTTCAATTTTATTCATATCCACATTTCTTGTGACGTTCTCTAATAGTTTTTGAAACTCGTTGCGCAGTTGCTGATGGTGCATCTGGCTGTGGCAATAACCTAAGTGCATCATTTACAGTTTTCCACTTTTCTCCTATTCCGTTCA
>CAMBTF010000253.1 GCA_945870545.1 Akkermansia muciniphila | reverse complement strand
GAAGTCCCCCACACCTACTACCTCGCCGACACCCCATCCCTCCAAAAATCCCTCTTCACCGCCCTCGCCGCCCAGCCCTCCTTCTGTTTCGACATCGAGACCACCTCCCTCGACCGCCACTCCGCGAAACTCCTCGGCATCGCCTTCTCCTGGAAAGCCCACGAAGGCTGGTATCTTCCCATCAACAATCAACAATCAACAATCAGCAATCTCCAATCCCTCTTCCACGCCCCCGCCGAAAAGATCGGCCACAACCTCAAATACGACCTCTCCGTCCTCCACTCCCACGGCATCACCGTCGCCGGTCCCTTCTTCGACACCATGCTCGCCGATGCCCTCACCTCCCCCGAGCGCCGCCACGGCATGGACTACCTTTCCGAAACCCTCCTCGGCTACACCCCCGTGAAACTCACGGAAATCGCCAATCAACAATCAACAATCAGCAATCAGCAATCCGAAGACCTCTTCGCCTTCGCCGAAGCCAAGAAACCCTCAAAGGATCTCGACATCGCCTCCATCCCCTTGGCCACCTTGGCCGAATACGCCGCCGAGGACGCCGATGTCACTTTCCAGCTCGCCGCAAAACTCCGCCCCGTCCTCTCCGAAAGCGGTATGGCATCGGTCTTTTCCGACATCGAATCCCCCCTCCTCCCCGTCCTCGTCCGCATGGAAATGGAGGGCATCGCCATCGATCCCAGCGCGCTCAAGGATATCGGCGTCGATCTCCAGAAAAGCATCGACCAACTCGCGAAATCCATCGAAGCCCATGCAGGCACACCCTTCAACATCGCCTCCCCCAAGCAGCTCGGCCAGATCCTCTTCGATCACCTAAAGCTGCTGGACAAGCCCAAGAAAACCGCCAGCGGCCAATACAAGACCGACGAACAAACCCTCTCCACCCTCCTCGGCATCCACCCCATCATCGCGGAAATCCTCGAATACCGTGAGGCCACGAAACTCAAATCCACCTACCTCGACGCGTTGCCGAACCACATCGCCCCCGAGACCGGCCGCATCCACACCCACTACCACCAGCTCCTCGCCGCCACCGGCCGCCTCGCTTCCTCGGATCCAAACCTCCAGAACATCCCTGTCCGCTCCGAATCCGGCCGCAAGATCCGCCAAGCCTTCGTTCCGAGGAAAGGTTTCACCCTGCTTTCCTGCGACTACTCCCAGATCGAGCTCCGCGTCATGGCCGCCCTCGCCTGCGATCCGACGATGATCACCGCCTTCCAGGACGGCGCGGACATCCACACCATCACCGCCGCGAAAGTCCACGGCGTCACCCCCGAGGAAGTCACCCGCGACATGCGCTCCGGCGCGAAGATGGTGAACTTCGGCATCATCTACGGCATCTCCGCCTTCGGCCTCTCTCAGCGCCTCGCCATCCCCCGCGCCGATGCCGCCGAGCTCATCGACGCCTATTTCCGCGAGTATCCCGCCATCAAGGATTACATGGATCGCACCATCCAGGAGTCCCGCGAAAAAGGCTACGCCGAAACGTTAGCGGGCCGCCGCCGTTATTACCCCGACCTCTCCTCCTCCAACGCCGGCCTGCGCCAGAACGCCGAGCGCGCCGCCATCAACATGCCCATCCAAGGCACCGCCGCCGACATGATCACGCTCGCCATGATCCGCATCGACGAACTTCTACTACGCAAGCCGTACCAAACCAAAATGCTCCTCCAGGTTCACGACGAACTCGTCTTCGACCTCCACCCCGACGAGGAAGCGGAGCTCGTCCCCAAAATCCTCCACATCATGGAAACCGCCCTGCCATTGCCCCACGGCGTCCCCATCCTCGTCGAGCACGGCACCGGAAAAAACTGGCTGGCCGCGCATTGAAACCGGAGCCGCGTTCTCCCGAACGCGAGCCCGGATCTTGACTCCCACACAAAAATCCTTAGCTTTCGTAAGGAATGCAAACCACACTCACCAGCAAGGGACAAGTCACCGTCCCCGCGAAAATCCGGGAACAGCTCAATCTCCAGACCGGGGACACGCTTGATTTTCAGATCGAGGGAGGAGCCATCAAAGTCGTGCCCGTCGCAAAGGGTTCTCTTGAGGCCTTTATGAGTATCCTCCCAAAGGCCACCCGCAGCTACACGATAGAGGAAATGAACGAGGGTATTGCGCAGGGAGCATGTCATGGAGGCGCTTGATACAAACATCCTCGTCCGGAACCAATCCCACTCCATCGCCCCCACCCACACCCTGGACCGCAAAGCCGCGAAACTCGAAAGTTTCCAACTGCTTTGAAAGGTCTCCCCCTCCTTCTCGGCACCCCTTTCATCAAAAAGCACGCAAGAGCAGGTGCTTCTCTCCGGCCCTGGTTGGCGGAAGCCGAATGCGCGGAATGGAAAACTACTCAAGACATTAGAAGTCGCTTCAACTCCGCCGATTTTCTTTCCGACAACCGGGTGGTGTTCAACATCGGAGGAAACAAATTCCGGCTGGTGGTGATCGCATACTATGCTGCAGGGATTCTGAAAATCGACCGAATCGGAACCCACGCCGATTATGATAAATGGAATCTCAAGTGAACCTTCCTGAATCAGATACAACAACATGAACAAGCTCATCAAAACCAGCAAGGAACACGAAACCGCGCTCGAACGCCTCGAAGAACTCATGCTTGGAAATCCAGTCCCGGATTCCGAGGATGCGAACGAACTGGAACTCCTCGCCCTCCTCATAAAAGCATACGAGGACAAGAACATCGTGATCGTCCCCCCGACCCCGATTGAAGCGATCCGGTTCCGGATGGAGCAAGCCGGATTGACGCAAAAGGATTTGGTTCCTTTTATCGGGACGAAAAGCCGCGTTTCCGAAGTGCTGGCGGGAAAGCGCCCACTCACCCTTGCCATGGCTCGCAAACTGCATAAAGGGCTGGGGATTCCGGCTGAGATCCTTTTGGAGGGAGCTTTCTCATGCACGGCGGCGACAGCCTACCCTTGGCTGAAGATCTCGGCGAAATATCCCACTGAGGGAGTGAGCTACGAGATGGAGGACATCCGCGAATCCATCGCCCATGGCCGGAGCGATACAGCCCCCTTCTGACAACCATGACTTCCTTCTCCCTCGATACCTCCTTCGTCCTGCGCATCCTCACCGAAAGCCCTGACTCCCAATTGCCCACTGCCCTCTCTTTCTACGAAGAGCAACGCCAATCCGGAAACCCACTCTTCATCTCCGACCTCGTGCTTTCGATCGAAAGAATCGCAATTCCCCCCCCAACACCTTGCCTCATCCATCGCCATCCAAACACGCGTATTCACCCAAACAGGAAACCCCACGCAAACTCCCGAAACCTAGAAAATATGACGGTCGATGAAAACGGCGGCCCATTCCTACCCAACCCTCCGGAAAAAAAACGGATCGGAAGGCCGGAGGTCTCCATGTCCCGAAGGGAAGCGGAACCATGCCCGCGCCCTGCCATTACACCACGGCGTCCCCATCCTCGACGAGCACGGCACCGGTAAAAACTGGCTCGCGGCGCATTGAAGGCGGTGCCGCGCTCTCCTTGGGTTTGAGCCGGAAGGTTCACAAGCAAGGCGGGGGAAAGGTGTCTTTCTCCTCTTACTCTTCCAACGTATGTGCGGTTCGATACCGCAAAGGCACCTACTTCCCCAATCGGCTCCCTCGGAAATCTCACCAAGGCAGCGGAAACGCCCGGTTGAAGGCGAAGACCTTGTCGCGGATGGCGTGGAGCTTGGCGGTGTTGGTGTGGTCGGC
>CAMBTF010000252.1 GCA_945870545.1 Akkermansia muciniphila | reverse complement strand
ATCTCGCCCAAATAATCCGCCCTCGCGAAGCCTGCCCACCCACCCGTCCCACCCATGAAAAAATTCCTCTTCGATTGCGGCACCCGCGATTCCACCGCCTCCCTCGGCATCCTTTTCCTCCGCGTCTGCACCGGCCTGATGATGTTTTTCGGCCACGGGCTCGGCAAGATCCAGGGCTTCGCGAAAGCCAAGGACGGCTTCCCCGTGCCGGACTTTTTCCCGCTGAAATACATGTCGCCACCGGTGAGCCTGATGGCAACGATCGGCGCGGAGGTCGTATGCTCGATCTTGATCATCCTCGGCCTCGCCACCCGCCCCGCCGCATTCATCCTCGCCTTCACCATGGTCGTTGCGGCGTTTGGGATCCTTGGAAATGCACCATGGTTTATCCCTGCCGGCATCGGCCCCAAAGAAGGCCCCGTCCTCTACCTCATCCCCGCCATCGCCATCCTCCTCACCGGCGCCGGTCAATACTCCTTCGACGCCAACATCCTGAAAGAACGCCGCAAAAAATGGTGAGCGAAAATTTCCTCTTCCTTAAGGTTTAAAATTTCGAGTTTAAAGTTTTGGAAACGCACCACCTCGTCCTCCCCGGAGACCTGAACCACTACGGTTCGCTCTTCGGCGGCCGGTTGCTCTCATGGGTCGATGAGGCCGCGTGGATCGCCGCGTCGGCGGAGTTCCCGCACTGCCAGTTCGTCACCATCGCCATGGACAAGGTCGAGTTCCGCCACGGCGTCGGCGACGGCACGATCCTCCGCATCGCCTGCGAGCGGACGAAAAAGGGAAGCACCTCCGTGACCTATCAGGTCCGCGTTTTCGATGCGAAGAACGCGCCCCATGTCCCCGTGTTCCAAACCCACGTCACCTTCGTATCGGTAAACGACCGCGGCGAGAAACGGGCGATCTGATTTCGGCAGATGCTCCACAAGGATTGGATTTCTGCCCCATTGATCTTCGCCACGGGTCACGCGGCGATGTTTCCGGAATTGTTGTGGAGGTCGGCGAAGATGCGGTCGCGTTTGCGGCGGGCGGCATCGAGGTTGGGGGTTTTTAGGGAATAGGCGGGGCGTTTGGATTCTCCTGTGGTTGATCGGAGGGTGAAACGGATACACCAGGTTCCGTGGTTCTTCCAGAGGTGGTGGTTGGGGTTGTTTTTGGTGCGGCGGGTGGCTAGGTGGTGTTTCGTGGGCATGGTTCGAGTGTGTTCTAGTTTTTGTTTTCCACGGCTTGACGGCCGTCGGGGTTCGGGATGGCCTGATGATTGGCTAGTTTTTAAACAGCCCGGGCGGGCGGCTCGCGGGCGTGGTTCTCCCTTGTTCAGTTTGGGGAGGAGTGGAATCCAGGCCTATGGCGGCGTAGAAATCGCCCGATAAATCAGGCAATACCGATAGTTTTGATGGGATTTTTTAGGGAAATCCGACCTATCTCGTGTTATTGCTTGATAAATCGGGCGAAACATGGAATTTAGCTCCCATTGTTTGGGAGGAACTTCCTTCTATGAGTTTTAAGGCCTGAAAAATCATGCAAGAGAAACAATTGGCATCGTTGATTGGTTGGCATCGCCGCAAGGCGGGGCTGAGTCAGGTGGAGTTGGCGCGGCATGCCGGGGTAAGCCGGTATGTGGTGCAGGATTTGGAGGCGGGGGCGGGTCGCACGACATGGGCGCGGATGATTCCGGTGTTGCGGGCCTTGAATCTGCGGCTGGAACCGCAAGGGCCGTTGGTGGACGAGTGGAAGGCCCAAGCAGGCAAGGAGGTTGAGCCATGACCGGGCCGCGCAGGGCGTTGATCCGGCAGCATGGTGTGCCCGCCGGGGAAATGGCGGGCGCGGATGGGGGCGGATGGCTGTTCGGATATTTTCCCGGTTATGCCGGGCCACCGGTTTCCCTGGCCTTGCCGGTGCGCGAGGAGCCTTACCGGTTTTCGGATTTCCCGCCATTTTTGGAAGGTTTGCTGCCGGAGGGGCCGCAGTTGGAGGCGATTCTGCGTAGGCACAAGATCGATCGCGGGGATTGCTTCGGGCAATTGATGGCGGTGGGCGGTGACGTGGTGGGATCGCTCACGGTGGAGAAACCGACACAAGGGGAAGGAGCCGAGGCATGAAAAGCTGTCCCATCACGCTGGAGCCTGTGGAGGGCGGATCGGTCTTTTCCAGGAGGGGATTGAGGTCGCTGCATCCGCAATTGATGGATCTTTCGCCGCTGCCTCTGAGCGGTGAGGAACAACTGCGGGAGGCGCGGCTGCGGGCGGATAAGATGTCGATCCAAGGTGTGCAGCCGAAGCTCTCGGCGGTGCTGAGGCCGAAGGAAGGACGCTTCGAGATCGTGGATTGCGAAGGGCGTTTCATTCTGAAACCGAACCCGACACCCTTCGAGGAAGTGCCGGCCAACGAGGCGCTGACCATGAGCCTGGCTGCGGCGTCCGGCATCGAGGTGCCAGATCACGGACTGCTTCCGGCCATCGACGGTTCGTGGGTGTATTTCATCCGCCGCTTCGACCGCGCGGGACGGGGCAAACGGCTGCATCAGGAGGACTTCGCCCAGCTCAGCGGTGCGGGGCGCGAAACGAAATACAACAGCTCCCTGGAGCAAGTGGCCAAGGTGGTGGAAACCCACTGCACCTTTCCGGCGATGGAGAAGGCGAAGCTGGCGCGCCTGCTGTTGTTCTGTTTCCTGACGGGCAATGAGGACATGCATCTCAAGAACTTTTCCCTGGTGGTAAGGAACGGGGTGGTCGGGCTGGCGCCGGGCTATGACCTGCTCAACACGACGCTGGTGCTCGAAAATGCGACGGAAGAAAGCGCGCTGCCGCTGCGTGGGAAGAAGCGCAAGCTCACCCGGAATGACTGGGTGGAGTATCTTTGCCGGGAGAGGCTGGTGCTACCCGAGGCCATCGTGAAGGGCATTTTATCCGACCTGCGCGATGGTATGGGGAAATGGACGGAGATGATCGGCCGCTCCCAGCTCTCGGAGCTTCGTCAGGAAAAGTATCTGGAGATTTTGGGGGAGCGACATCAGCGGCTGTTCGGTGCACAGGGGGCGGCTAGTCCTGCTTGAATGGCAGGCGGATGCCGCAGGCAAGATGCTCCGCTCCCTTACCTCACTTCGAGGAGACGGTTCGCTTCGTGGAACCATTTCCGCGTGTTGGCCGCGCCCGGGTTGGTCGCCCGGTGCATGGTGGTGATCATCGCTTCCAGGGAGGCGTGGGGGCCATGCCTGCGGGTGGGGTCATGGAAAGCATCCGACATCTCCGAGCTTGGCACCGAAACCACCACCTCGCGCACGCTGAGCCGATCCGTCGCGAAGACGACGATCCCGTTCAGATCCTTCGCCTCGCCCCAGCCGTGGATGCCGTAGCGCACAAGGATGGAGCGCAGCTCCCGCATCCGCTGGTCGTGGAGGTCTGACTTTCGGTCATCCCATCCCGCATGCATCTTCACATCGACATGGTGCCGCGCCAGTTGCACCGCCTCGTTGAGGGTCAGGCGCTTATTGCGGGGCATGACCTTGAGCGGGTTTTTCACGAGGATCTCGTTCCCGAAGTTGCGCTTCAGGCTGTCGAGCGTCTTACGCTCGGGCGGCAAGTCCAGCCGGAGCAGCCGCGTTCCCGGCTGTAGCTCCACCCGGAACATGACGGGGCCGAAATACAGCGCCACCCGCCAGTTGCAGGATACGTAGGTGCCGCGCCCATACATCCCGTCGTGCAGCCACCGCGTGGTGCCTTCCCCGACCTTGTATTTGATTTTCGGGGT
>CAMBTF010000251.1 GCA_945870545.1 Akkermansia muciniphila | reverse complement strand
GCAGAGGTCGCAGAGGGAACGCTGAGAAGAGTTTGTGTTTCGGGATATTGTAGGGCATTTTTCACGGCAATTCCATTTCACCCATTGGGTGAACCAAACAGTTCCATCGTTTTCCCAAATTTTCTATCTTCCCACATGCAAGGCTCTGCGTTCCTTTGCGACCTCTGCGCCTCTGCGGTGAAAAATGAAACCCCAACTGCGGATTCTAGGTTCATCGTGGAGCCGCGCCTCCGTCCCCGGCTGTTCGTTCAGGCGGGGCTTTTTCTGTTCCTGAACGCGAAGACGAGGAAGCCAGCGGCGAAGAGATACATGAAGAGGGAGAGGAACTGGCCTTTCGTCAGGAAGCCATCGATGACCCATGCCGCGTCCGGTTCGCGGAACGCTTCGGCGAAAATCCGGAACGTCGCGTAGAGACCGAAGAACAACCCGGTGATCATTCCGTGCGGCGCTTTCGGGAACCTGACCCTCACGATCCAGAGGATCGCGAAGAGCAGCGCCCCTTCGAGCAAACCTTCGTAAAGCTGTGAGGGATGACGCGCCTCCAGATAGGGCGCGATTGCTTGATTGACCGCGTCCGACCCGCGGTTTGTCTCGATGAGTTCGTGGAAATAGGCCGGGCGGGAATCGATGAATCCCTGCTCGCTGATTTTCCCAATCCGTTCCGCGAAGGCGGGATCCGCTTTCACCGCAGCGCCGAGAGCTTCGTTGAAACGCCCGTATTCGGGCAATTCCGGCCTGCTAAAAGTATCGGGAAATTTCACCGCCCAGGCTACGCCATGGGCGACGCGCCCATAGAGTTCGCCGTTGATGAAGTTCGCGATTCTGCCGCAGAGTAGTCCGATGGGCCCTACCACGCACAGCCCGTCGGCAAGCCCCGCCCAGGAGACTTTGTGCTTCCTGGCGTAAAAAAAAGTGAAGACCGCCAGCCCGAGGATGCCGCCATGGCTGGCCATGCCGCCTTCCCAGACGCGTAACAGCATGAGCGGATCGTCCAGGAAACTCGCCCAGCCATGTTTCGGGATCTGATAGAAAAAAACGTAGCCGAGCCGCCCACCGATGAACACGCCGAGCAAGGCCGCCGCTGCGATGAAATCCGCGGTCTTCTCTGGCTCCATGACCCACAGCTTTTTCTCTGCCAAGCGTTTCAGGAGAACGAAGCCGGCGAGAAACCCGGCGAGATAGGCGAGGCCGTACCAGCGCAGCGGGAGTTTACCGAAGAAATCGATGATGATCGGATCAAGCTGATGGACGTAGGTTGCGAACACGCGGCGACTTTGCACATGCACGCCCGAACCTCCAACCCTCAAAATGGCGGCGGGATGAAATCAAACGGTTCCGCCTTTTTGTCTCCGGGAACCGTGAAAAGTGGATCGAGCCGATCCAGATATTTCGAAAGGCTGTCCGTGCGCGTGTTGGGTCGGCTTTTCAGCCGCGCCTTGAGGCTCAGGTAATCGTCAAAGGCCCCGCTCGTTTCGCGTGCGCGGGTGATCTCGAACCAATCCATGAAATCCCGCGCCCGCTCCGCTTTCGCGACCATCGTCGCGCGCGTTTCCGTGAGGGCTTGCAGGGATTCCGCCATACTCTTGGTGTTACCTTTCGCGAAATCCGAGAGCAGCGCTTGGTATTCCAGCAGCAGCACGCGGTAGGAAGGGAAGCTCCGGTAGCTGAGCCGTAAAAGGTCATCCTGCGCGAGCCGTACCGCCTCGATCCGCTCCGGCTGCTCGAGCTCCGCGAGGCTTTGCCACTCCGCGAGCGTGATTTCCTTCAACACACCCGCCTCATTCTTGTAGCGCAACCGCAGCGCCACCTCCAAGCCGCGCTCGGTCTGGATCACGCCCAGCGATTCCGTGAGCGGAGCCGTGCCTTTGTTCGCGAGCTGCAGAGCCCACCACTTTTCGAGGCTTTTTTCAGAAAGGTTGAGATCCGGGAAATGTTTGCGGAGCAGCGACGGCATCTCGCCCTGGAAGCCGGCGAGTTCCGCTAGAAAAGCACGGAAACCGGCCTTGCCATCCGGTTGCTCGATGAGCGCCATCATCAGAGCCCCGGCGGAGATCCGGAAGGCGGCGCGCGAAGCTCCATCGATGGAGATGTATTCCGCCTCGGAAAGCGCGAAGAGGTCATCTAACTTGAACAGCCCGCCGTTACGGAACAACGACTCGTAGAGTTTCCTATCCGTCTGCTTGAGCCGCCATGCGCTTGCCTCGCGCAAGCCCTCCACAACCCACGGCGGCACCGTCAGCGGCACCTCGGACTCCACTTTTGGCCTGTCTTGAAGGCTCCCCGCATAAACCAGCGCCTCGGTCACCGCGCGCTTGAAGGGTTCGTTCCGCAATCCCCTACTGAGGTTCACGAACAGCTCCATCACATAGCCGTTTTCATCAAAAGTGAGCCGCAATACCGTTTCGCGCGCCGGCGCGGGGTCGCCCGGCTTGCCGCGCAGGCTGATGCGTATAGGCACTTTCCATTCGTCTTTCTCCTCGGCCAGGCGTAGCAGCTCGTCCTTCGTTTCCTCCGCCAGGTTCGCCGCCGTCCCGCGCGTCGCCGCCTGACCCCCGGAAATCCGGAATTGCTCGGATCGACTGAAGACGGTCGCCGCTCCGTCGAAATTCGGCAAAAGATCCTCCACCGGCACCGCCTTGGGAGCAGGCTGGTTGGTAAGGTCATCTTGCTTATTGGCAAGGCCATCTTGCTTATTGGCAAGGTTCTCTTCCGCCCGGCAGAGCGTCACCGCCAGGAAAAAGACAGCCAGCGACCGGGCACACGACGCACCCGGCCTGATGGACTTTTCCATTTTCAAAATACTTGTTCGCCCGCTGACTCGGTTCGCGTCGGCTCTTTCGGATCGAGAACGAGGCGCTTGTCCTCAATCTTGATTCGCGCCATGCGCTGGAAGCCGAGGTCGAGCTCGGTCTCGAAAAGATCCGCAATTTTCCGGAAGTCCGGCATGACCATGATTAGGAAACCCTGCGGCACGGTGAGCTGGCCGAAGCGTCCGCCGCGCGTGGGAATCGGTACCATTTCATGGAAACCGCCGCCGTGGAGGTGGATCTGCGTCGAGATACCCTCGGCTGATTCCGTCTGTTCCACCTGTAGGAACATCGAGGTGGTGAGTGGATATCCCGCAACATCGCGCTCGATGATCACTTCGGCGACGCCGGCCCGCAGCCTCACGCAAACCCGTTTCAGGGACACCCATTGGGCGAGTTCGCCGCCCTGTTTCAGTTTCAGTTCGCGGGTCAGCCATTGGTTCAGCTCCGTTTCCGAAAGGGTCACCGAGTAATCGCCCTCGATGGATTTCTGGAGCACCGCCCGCAGGTCGCGCGGCGGGCTGGCGGGTGTTGTCAGCGATGGTTCGACGCCGCCGATGTCAGAGAGATCCTGGGGCAGATAAACGTGATAAAGCGCCGCGCCAAGACCCACTAACAACGCGAGGACGAGCAGACTGCCCAGCTTACCGAGGCATCCGCCGCGTTTCTTTTTGGTTTCTTCGTCGGACATGGGATCGGGTTTTAGCGGCTGTGGGATCGGGTGGAAAGAAGGGTTTACGGAAAACTGCGCCGCTCAGCCGGCCGCGGGTTTCGCCGGGGCGGGTGCGTCGGCCTTTTTGGATTCCGGCTTCGGCTCGCTTTTTTCGGAAGGCTTGTCGGCTTTCGCGCCGGACTCGTAAGAGGAGGAACGGTAATCCGTCTGGTAGAAACCGGAGCCCTTGAAAATGATCCCGCCTCCCGTGCCAAGCAGGCGCCGCACCTTCCCCGCACA
>CAMBTF010000250.1 GCA_945870545.1 Akkermansia muciniphila | reverse complement strand
ATTTTCGGACTAAGAGTCGATACGGGATAAGGCATAAATGCCCTTGAGATGGTTCCTTCTGTCATGGTTGAAAATTGACTGTCTTTGCTTCGACTAGAAACGCGCCGCCCGCAAATAAAAAAACCGGACGACCCGAAGGTCGCCCGGTTTTGAATAGCAGATGCAATCAATATCAGCCGCCGCTGCCAGCACGAACTGGTGGCTTGATGGTAGGAGCGGTACCTCCCCAAATCGGGTTGGATGCAGCGAACAAGTCTTCTGTCCCTTGTTTGACTGTGCCGACGGTTGCTCCGGAAGCCACTGTCATCTTGAGCGAAACCACACTGTTATCGCCACGCAAAGCGACAAGGTTTTTGTCGAATGGCTCCGGGTCAAGGGTCGTCGCACCAGGAGTCAGGGGGGCAATGACCAATGGACGTGATGGATTACCGGCTGAACTCAGGCCTTCAGTGCCAACAGCGAGGTAACCAAAGCCGCATTCACCTGCCTTGAGGCACTCAGTATTCGATGTGATGATACCATCGGGCTTGATCGTGCTTTTGGCTTTTGCATAGAACATGTCCTCCGCCTGGGTAAGACCGGCTTGGAAAAGCATTCTAAAATAACCGTTGGAGTCAGGGCCCGCCGTGCCTGTTACCGAGGCAGTGGTATCCAATTGCGCCAAAGCCGAGGTGCCTGGGTAGGAACCGTAATCGTTGTCGAACTCGACAAGAGCAAGTCCAATTTGACGGGCGTTGTTGGTGGCCGTTGTCTGGTCGGCCTTTTTCCGTTGGCGGATCACCATGGGGGCGGTGAGTCCGGCGAGTGATGCGATGATCACGATCACGACGAGAAGCTCCACCAGGGTGAAGCCGCGTCTTGTTGTTTGTACGTTGGTTTTCATTTTTGTATTATCTATGTTTTGGTTTTTAGTTTGATGGGCGGATGCCCGTATTGAATCCCAAGGAAGAGAAAATCTTCCAAGGTTCGGAAAAGATAGAATTCGGGTTCGTCGTTGCAAGCGATTTTACGATACACGCCAAAAAAATCAGGAACCCGCGCCTGCGCTGCGGTCTCGGAGGTCTTGCAGTGTCCGCGCCTCGCCGGCGGTGATGGGGTATGGCCCCGAGAACTCCACCTGGCGGCTACCATCCCCGCCGGTGCGGCAGGCGAAGGCTTTGCCAGATTTCGTGTAATAAAGGATCAGGTAGCGGTTGCCGCTTTTATCCGTTTCCGCGAGGAAATCAGGTTCGCCCGTCTGCCTGAGGAAAACGCCAAGGTCGGGAAGAGCGATGGCGTGGGCGGAGAGGCGTTGGAATCCAAAGGTCGGCGGATCGCGCCTCACCAGCATGATGTGGTCGTTGGCAGATGCGGAGGTGCGTTGCAGATAGGAAAAATTTGTCGTAGGGGAGCAAGCTCCGCAGAAAAGAGCGGCGCAGGCGAGATACGGGATGGCGGGGAAATTCATGTTCACATTACTCAGCGGGAAAGCCGGCCTTTCCGATCCCGGTTGATAATCTCCGTGATTTTCCGGGTATTGGGACGATTTCCCTCGGAATCGATAAAAATCGCGGTTTCGAGGGGGATGAGGAATTCGACGGCGGAATTGATCCCGACCAGGTTGCCGAAGGCATCGACGACCGGCCCACCGCTGTCACCCGGTTCTAGGGGGATGTCGATTTTGAAAGGGCGGTTGCGCGTGAACGCCCCTTCCGGAGCCAGCGGGGTGCGGAGTTTCCCGGGAGAGGCACGGTGGCCGGTGGCCATGCCGCCGTGGATGATACCGTGGCCGGAAAGAAGCCACTGTTCGGGCGGGGTCCAATCGTAATGGTAGGGTGTCTTGAGAGGGATATGGAGCAGGGCGAGATCGTCGGAATAGGAGCGCCAGACGATGCGCGCCTTGCCGGTGACGATGCGGCCGCCGCTGCCGTAGATGATGAAGACGTTCCTACCATCTGACCGGGTTAGGACGTGGTCAGCGGTCAGGAAATATCCGTCCGGTGTAATGGGAGCCGCGGAGCCACCGTCCGCGTCGCCGGGTGAGCCGGATGTGTCAAAACGCTGCCGCACCCAACTGCCGAGTTCTTCGCGCGTGGTGACCACTACCGCCGCAAGCCGTTCCCTGACAATCTGCCTCGCAACCTCGCCGGGAATCACCATGCTGGCCGGCGGTGGAGGAGCGATCGGCGAACAGGCGGCCGTAAACACAAAAAGGCATAGGGCGACCATTTTCACGAAAAGCTCAAACATCCACCACGATGAAAACACAACCGCGCGATTCCGTCACATCCGATTTCATAAATCCGCCAACAATCGCAGGATCGCCCTGCGGAAAGGTGCCGCCATCGGTATTGCCGCAAGCTCTTCGCGGGAAATCCACTCATCCCCTTCCCCGGGTTGATGGCCTGCGCCTGTGTGAACATTCAAGAGAACTTTGTAGCGGGTGATGGTGTAGGCGTCCGAGAAAATCAGTGGGGAAACGGCGCATTCCTGCTGCGACCGCAGCGGGAGTTTCCAGAGGCCGTTGCGGCGGCTGCCTGTTTCGCGGTGCAACAGGACGCGGCCTTCCGCGTCGTGCAACCAGATGGCGTGCTCGGAAATTTCCGTGATCGCCGCCCGCTTTTTCTTTACGGGCAGATTCTGCGGTTCCGTTGCCTCACAAAATTTCGCCACCGGGCAAAGCTCGCAGCGCGGCACTCCGGGGCGGCATATCGTTTGCCCCAGCTCCATCATCGCGTAGTGGTGACGGCGCGGGTTTTCCGGATCGCAGAGATCGTGTGCCCAATCCGTGTGGCGCTTGCGGGTGGCGCTGGTATCGATGGGCGCGGCATCATCCATCAGCCGCGAGAGCAGGCGGTGGACGTTCCCATCCACGAGGGCCGAGGGTTTTCCGAAAGCGAAAGACAGCAGGGCGGCCGCCGTGTAGGGGCCGATGCCGGGCAGCGCGAGCAGAGCGGCTTCGTCATCGGGGAAAATGCCGCCATGATCATTCAGCACCGCCGCCGCCGTGGCGCGCAGCATCCGTGCGCGGCGGTAGTAACCCAGCCCCTCCCAGGCTTTCAATAAACGGCTGTCATCCGCTGCGGCCAGCGATTTCACATCGGGAAACGCCTCAAGGAACCGCGTGAAGTATCCCTTTCCCAGCACGTGCGCCACCCGCGTCTGCTGGAGCATCATTTCGGAAACCAGCACCGCATAGGGATCGCTCGTCCGCCGCCACGGGTAATCCTTGCCCTCGCCGGAAAACCAATCGCCGAGTGCGTTCCGGAAATCATCCGGCGCTTTGAGCGGCGATCGTTTGAATCTCGGTTTGAGGAGAGCCATCAGCGTTTGCGGCGCAGTCGTTTGCCGGAAAGGCGGGTCGCGATCAGGTTCGGGCAGCGGCCTTTCAGCCTGAGCTGCTCGCAGCTCGCCTCGATCTTGACAGATCGCCGCAAGGCGCGGAACCCGAGCCGCCGCGTCACGCAATCCATCTGGATATCGACATTCTCATCCTCGAACTCCACGACACGCCCGCAATCCTTGCAGACAAGGTGGTTGTGCGAGGGCTTGTCGAGGAAGTTCGGATCGTAGGTCACCTGGCTGTCGCCGAGGTCGATCTGGCGCAAAAGATCCGCCTCCACCAGCAGCCCCAGCGTCCGGTAAACGGTGGCGCGCGAGGTTTCCCCCTGCACTTTCCTCACCCGGTCGAAAAGTTCATCGGCCGTAAAATGTTCGTCGCGGGAAAACACCTCGGCCACAATCTGCTCGCGCTGCACCGTGCGCCGCAGCCCCTTGCGCCGGATGAA
>CAMBTF010000249.1 GCA_945870545.1 Akkermansia muciniphila | reverse complement strand
TTAAGCGAGCTTGACCGTGCTCACCGACCGGATCGTATCCGTGTCATTTAGACCATTTGCCAAAATTCCTTAACGAAACGGAGAGTATGAATGGGATTGGATTCGTGCCGATTTGTGGGAGTTAACTCAGCGTTCTGGTAATACCTTTTGGTTAACGACGTAACCTGCTCCAACAGCAAAGCGCGGGCGGAAAGGATTGTAAACGAGCTCCTCCTTGATGGTGGTGGCGGGGCCGTGGCCGGGGAGGATGACGCAGTCGGGGGCGGCTTTTGCGAAGGCGGCGCGGAGGGTGCTGGTGGCGCGTTCGTGGGCTTCGCGGGATTTGCAGCCGCCCATGGAGCCGGCGAAAATGGCGTCGCCGGCGATCAAGAGCTGGCGGCCAAGACCGTTTACGAAATAACCGGTAGCGGGGGTGCAGTGGCCAGAGAGATCAACGGCTTCCAACTCCAGCGGTCCGAAAACGAATTTTCCGGCGGCGAGGGCTTCGGTTTCAGAAATCACCCGGACGCCGACGGCGGCGAGGGCTTTCATCCCGCCGATGTGATCCTCATGCGAGTGGGTGATCAGAAGTGCCGCGATACCCGCCGGCGAAAATCCGACCATGATGTCGCGCTCGCCAAAACCGGCATCGAAGAGGAGGCGGACGCCGCCAAGTTCCACTTCCCACGCGTTTACGATCCCCCACCGATAGGGTAACTCGATGCAGCGGACGCCGGGGAGCGCGACCCGCTCCGGATGATAACCGGGCAATGCGATGAGAGCCGCGGCATCGAGTCCGAGGACGGGGCAGATCGCGCGCACGGCGGCCTCGTCCATCGCGCCGCCGAGGAGCGCTTCGATTTCATCGGCGGCGATGCCGCTGTCTTCAGCAAGGGCGGAAACATCGACGACCAGCCCGCGCATCGCCTTGGCGATGACGTCGTTGAAATCGTCCTCCAGGCTCATCGCATGCGGTAGTAGCCGTCCGGATTGTAGAGGAAATAGACATCCTTGGGATTGAGGCGCGGGAGGTAGGTGAAGACCTTACCGTCGGGGTCGATCTCCTCGACGAGTGCGGTTTTCTTGTCCGCCTCCTTTTCGTCCGAGTCCGGGTTCATGGTGATGGAGCTCTCGAGGATCCCATCGACGATGTGGTTCACCCATTTCAGCTTCTTGGCTTCGTCAGCGAACTCGCTCCAATCGCCGCTGGTGGAGCGGGCGTACATTTTCTTGATGAACTCATCGGTGGAGATGCCCATCTTTTCCGCGACAGGGGCGGCGAGGCGCTCCCACCAGCGGTTGCTCTCCTGGAAGAACTCCTTCTGCTGGGTGAGGTTCAGGCGGGCGAAGGCGATCTGCGAGCTGATCTGGTGGTGGAGGATGACGGCGTTCGGGTAGGCGTAGCTTTCCTCGGCGAGGGTGGTGATGCAGGCGGCCATCGAGGCGGCGAAGCTTTTCACGACGACATGGATCGGGGCGTCGCTGGCCTCCATGGCCTTGAGGATGCGGTAACCGGCCATCACCGAGCCGCCCGGGCAATCGTCGATGACGATGAAGATGGGCAGCTTGCGGTTGCGGTTGTTCCAGAAGTCGATGCGGCTGGTGACGAAATCGGCGGTCTCGCCGACGATCATGCCATTGAGGGGGATGCGGCGGTCGGAGATGACGAGCATGCCGTCCGCGCGGAGCGGATTCTCTAGGAAAATGGGATCCGAATCGGCGAAGGTCTCGCGCTTTTCCCTCGTCTCGATGGTCTGCATCTCGGACTGGAGGCGGGTCAGCTCCAGCGCCGCCTCGCTCTGGAGGCTCTTTAAATCGGCGGCTAGTTTTTCCGAGCGGATCCTTGAAAGCTCACTCTCGCGGGTGAGGCGGCCGATCTCGATTTCGGTTTCGGCGACGGCATCCTTCACCGCTTCTTTGCGCTTTGCGGATTCGAGAGCCAGCTTTTCGGTGATCAGCTCGCGCTCGAGCTTGAGCCTAGCGATCTCGGCGCGGAGGCCGTTTGTTTCCTGGGTGAGGGTTTCGGTGGCGAGCTTATTGAGGGACTCGAGGCGGGCGGCCTCGCCGGAAGGGGCGGTGTCCGGCTTCTCAGCTGCTGTGGGGGCTTGGGCCTCCTCGGCGTGAAGCGGAGTGAACCCAAGGACGAACAACAGCAAAAGCTTGTGGAATTTCATTCTTTTAATACTGCCCCCTCATTTCGTTTTTTCAAGCGCAGGCCCACAAAAATCACGACCGCCACGAAAAGAAGGAAAAGGCAGGCCGCGACGGCGAAAAACATGAAGAGGCGCTGGCTCGCGGAGTCCACTTGCGCGTTCGTGATGGTGTCCTTGGGTTTCACGCCCGCGGTTTTCACGAAACGGACGGTGCCATCCGCGAGTTCCACGGAAGTGAGTTCCGACATGACGCCGCCGATGCCTTCCTTGCCGACGTAGCGCTCTGCGATGCGGTAGGGGGACATCTGACCGAGGAATCCCCGGGCGACCGTTTTGCCGGGCACCTCGATCTCGCTAATCTGGAGGACGACTTCCTTGTTCAGCAGGCCCGGCTTGGCGACCATCGTTCCGTTGAGGTAACGGGGATCGGAGGTGACCATACCACCCTCCCCTTCCCTCGAAAGCCGAGGCTTGCCGTTGAGCTGGAAGGAGATTTCCAGCCGGATCTCCTCCCGGGAAATGGAAGCGATGCGCAACATGCCGCGCAGATCCCTAAAAGGCTGGTAGGCGGCGATGGCGAGGTTCATTTCCTCTGCCGTCAGCTCAAGCGTGGAGGATTCACCGTTGATCACGGCGAGGCGGAAGGTCTCCAGTTTCTCCGCAAGGCGGTTCAGCTCGGCCTCCCGGTCTTCGAGCGTCGAGACAGCAACCACGGCGGGCTTGTTATGGGTGAACTTTGCGATTTCGTTGGCTTGGCGGAAAAGCACCGAGATGGAAAAGCCGATCAGGAAAAGCATGACAAGCAGGGCGGCGATGAGGATCGCACAGCCGGCGTAGGGGGATTTTTCGCTCACGCTTTGGCTTTTCATATCAGGTGTCACGGTTCTCGTCGTGCATGCGTTTCCGCTCCTCTTCGGGAATGTCATCGCCCGTCACGGCACCCTCAGGCTCGGTCCATTCCTCGTCGCCCGGCATACCGTGATCGGCGGGGTGGTGGTATTCATCGTGCCAGCCGTCCTCGTGGTCGTGCTCGTGGGGATCATGTCCGTGGGGATCGGCATGATCCGAATGCGCTTCCTCGCGCTCTTCGTTTTTCAGGAGCCACTGCTGCCTGCGCTGCCGCAGCTCCTCCTCTTCGCGGGCTTCCTGTTCGCGCGCCTTTTTTCTATCGAACCAGGCGAGCCAGATGCAGATCTCATATAGCAGCAGCATGGGCAGTGCCATAAGGTTGAGGGTCATGATGTCCGGGGTCGGAGTGATCACCGCGGCGGCGATGTAGATTGCAAGGATCGCGTAAGTCCGCGTGCGCGACATCGTATCGTAGGTGAGCAGCCCCAATTTCACGAACACCATCACCACCACCGGCAGCTCGAAGGAAAGGCCGAAGAGGAGGGTGAACTGGGTGGCGAAAGTGATGTATTCGCCGATGCGCCATTCGTTGGAAACTCCGAGGTTGCCGCTCCATTCATAGAAGAACAGCAGCGCCTTGGGCAGCACGAGGAAATAGGCGAAGAGCACGCCGCCGATGAAAAGCCCGAAGCCGACCGCCATCGCCGGCCACATGACCTTGCGCTCGTGCTCATGCAGCCCCGGCAGGACGAACTGGAGGATGAACATCAGCAACAACGGAAACGCCACCACGATGCCCGCGTAAAGGGCGAG
>CAMBTF010000248.1 GCA_945870545.1 Akkermansia muciniphila | reverse complement strand
TTTTCCCCATCTCTTCTCTTCCATCTGCGTGCATCTGCGTCCATCTGTGGTTGATTTTTTCTTTTCGCAGCTACGCCCGGGGAAATTTCGCGTGTCTGTCCAGAGCCGTGTTTGGATTGACGCGCCGCGCTGGCTCGGCTTGGGTTGCGACCCGCCGCTGGCGGAAATCCATGGACTACTCATCGAAAATCGCAAAACATGTGGCATCGATCCCGAGATCGGGCATTCGGGATTTCTTCGATCTCGTGGTCGGGCGCGACGATGTGATCTCGCTGGGCGTGGGCGAGCCGGATTTCGTAACGCCATGGCACATCCGTGAGGCGGCGATCTACTCGCTGGAAAAAGGCCAGACCACCTACACCGCGAACCTCGGCTTGCTGAGCTTGCGGAAATCGATTTCCAAATATGTCAGCGGATTTTTCGAGGTGGATTACGATCCCGCGAAGGAAATCCTTGTCACCGTCGGCGTCTCCGAGGCGATCGATATCGCCCTGCGCGCGCTGCTGAATCCCGGCGACGAGGTGATCTACCACGAGCCTTGCTACGTTTCTTACTCGCCCAGTATCGTGATGGCGCATGGGGTGGCGGTCGGCGTAGAGACCACGAAGGCCGACGGTTTTTCCCTGAAACCCGAAGCGCTGGAGAAGGCGATCACCCCGAAGAGCCGGGTGCTGATGCTGAATTTCCCCACGAATCCGACCGGCGCCGTGGCCTCGTATGAGGATCTGGAGGGAATCGCGAAACTCGCGGTGAAACACGATCTCATCGTACTCGCCGACGAGATTTACTGCGAACTCCGTTACGACGGCATCAAGCACGTCTCCATCGCCTCACTGCCGGGGATGCGGGAGCGCACGATCCTGATGCACGGCTTTTCCAAGGCCTTCGCGATGACCGGTTTCCGCCTCGGATACGCCTGTGCCCCGCAGCCCATCATCGAGGCGATGATGAAGATCCACCAATACTCCATGCTCTGCGCCCCGATCATGAGCCAGAATGCCGCCATCGAAGCACTGGAAAATGGCGCTCCGCAAGTGATGATGATGCGCGACGAATACCACCAGCGCCGCGATTTCCTAGTGAAACGCCTCAACGCGATGGGGCTCGACTGCCATACCCCTGGCGGCGCGTTCTATGTCTTCCCCGATATCCGGGAAACCGGGCTTTCCTCCAAGGATTTCGCGATGCGTCTGCTCGAGCAGGAAAGCGTCGCCGCCGTGCCGGGCGGAGCCTTCGGGCCGAGCGGCGAGGGCTTCCTACGCTGCTGCTACGCCACCGGAATGGAAGATCTCAGGACGGCGATGGATCGGATGGAGCACTTCGTTTCGAAACTTTAAGTTTTAAACTTTAAACTCCAAGAAAGAGGCTGATGGCGGCGGAAATAGATAACCCGGACCGGCTCACGAAGGCGCATATCGTGCCCTTCGCGGTGTTCATGGTTTTTCTGATCCTGCTCCAGCTTTGTGCGGGCCTATTCGGCTGGGATCATCCCTCCGCCCCTTGGTGGCAAAAGGATGTGGCGTATTGGATCTATCCGCTTCAAACGATCGCTTCCATCGGTATCTTGGCGTATTTCTGGAGATTTTACCGCTTTGATTGGAGCTGGAAATGGAGTTTGGTGGGCGTGGTTTTCGGGGCGGTGGGGATCGGTTTCTGGCTGCTGCCGACGACACTTTACGATGCCTGGAATCTCAGCGGGGAGACCGAGGGCTGGATGAAATGGCTGGGGATTGCGAAACGCGACGAGGGATTTGATCCCGGATTTTTCGAGGATCCGGCGGCTTACTGGTTTACGCTGGTGATGCGCTTTGTGCGGGCGGTGGTGGTTGTCGCGTTGGTGGAGGAGATTTTCTGGCGTGGCTTCGTGATGCGCTTTTGCATGGATTGGGAGGGCGATTACTGGAAGCAGCCCTTCGGCCGGGCGCATTGGAAAAGTTTCCTGATCGTGACGGGTCTGTTCATGGCCGCCCACGCGCCGATGGATTGGGCGGGAGCCTTCGTTTACGGATCGCTGACCTATGTGCTTTGCGTGTGGAGCAAAAATCTCGGGGCCTGCGTCGTAATGCACGCCGTTGCGAATTTCCTCATGGGGCTGTATATCATGGCCTACGGGAAAAACGGGTTGTGGTGAGGCAATCCGCCGCCACGATTCCCATAAATTCTTCATCCTAAAATCCTCAGTTCAAACGAAGATTTTCACCGCAGAGCAGTGGTGTTATTGTGCAAGTGAAAATTCGGATTTTGCGGCAAGTTTATTGAGCACGCAGAGCATTTTGCGCATCACGGCGACGAAGGCTACTTTCGGCTTCTTGCCAGATTCGTTCACAAGCCTGTTGTAGAACGCCTTTAGCACGGGATTACTTCGGGCGGCAGCCACCGCCGCCATGTAAAGGACGTGCCTGACCCGAGATCTGCCGCCGCGTATGGCCGATTTGCCGCGCATGTTCCCGCTTTGTTTCGGGTGGGGAGCCACTCCGACGATGCAAGCGAGGGTCTTGTCACTGACATGCCCGAGTTCGGGGACGTAGGCCAGAAGGGTGGTGGCGAGGATAGGGCCGACTCCTTTGAGTTGCTGAAGGCGGGCTGCCTTTTCGTCGAGATCCCGGGCTTGAGCAATGTGCTCCCTGAGATCAGCTTCGACTTTTTTCTTCAGACCCCGCAGATGTTTTAGCTGCGCTTCGAGTTGTTCCTTCATGTAGCCGCGGGCGAGCTCTAGGCGGCTGGTGCATTTGGTGATGTCCTGGCTGACGGTGTGGCGGAAATCCGCTATTTCACGAAGGCGGACGGCCTGGGGATCGGGCTTGTGGCGCAGAGGGACGGGGATTTTCTCGGCGAAACGGCGGATCAGGGCGGCATCGATGGCATCGGTTTTGGCGTCCAGCCCTTCGGCGTTGGCCAAGTAACGGACGCGTCCTGAGGCGGCGACGGCCACTTCGATCCCGGCCTCGTGCATGGATTCGACCAGCAGCCATTCGTAGCCTCCGGTGGCCTCGCAAGTGACGCGCGGATGGGGTAACCCCCTGAGGATTTCGGTCAGTTTCGCCAGATCGGCGGGCGTGTTTTTGAGACGTTTATTTTTCTTTCCATGGAAGGAAACGTCGAGATGTAGCTTTGACACGTCGATGCCGACGTGGTTGATTTCGGTCTGGATCTTCTCAGTCTTGTAATGCGAATTCATTGATTCTTTCAGTGGTTCGAGATAAATCCGGAAACGGAACCGGCGACCATATGCTCTGCGGCGGGCTCAAAGGCCCAAGGCGCAAATCGGTCTGTCCGGCTCCGTGGTTGGCGGGGGAGCTTAAACCCCGTCAACCTCCCGGATCGGGAGCGCATCATGGCAGTTGCGATGCCAGGATGCAACCCGCCGCGCGTATCATCCTCCGACGAGTTTAAGGCCCATTCTCGGAAGACACGCGCGGCGGGTTGCTCTTGATGGAACATGAAATTGAACATACAAGTCGCAGAGGTCGCAAAGGTACGCAGAGCCTTGCATGTGAGAAGATAGAAAATTTGGGGAAACGATGGAACTGCTTGGTTCACCCAATGGGTGAAATGGAATTGCCGTGAAAAATGCCCTGCAATATCCCGAAACAAAAACTCTTCTCAGCGTTCCCTCTGCGACCTCTGCGCCTTTGCGGTGAAAATCTTCGTTTTAACTGCGGATTTTAGGATGAAAGGGAACCCATACAAACCGATCATTGTTTGCGCTTCCGTAATCACGCTCTTCCTATCGCTTTGTTCCTGCGTCCCCCTTCTGGTCGGAGCAGCTGCGGGGTATGTCGCCCACGAGGAGGGCTTCATGAAAGCTC
>CAMBTF010000247.1 GCA_945870545.1 Akkermansia muciniphila | reverse complement strand
CATTGCCACGCAGCCATCCGGCTAGCCGATATACCCTAGCTGACGGATAACCAAAGAGGAAGGGGCTGCGGAAAGGGCTGAGGAAGGGCGGCACAGAGCCGCCCCTCGGAGATGATCCGTGCAGCCTGATCAGGCGTTCACATCCAGCGCGGCGTATTCACCGTCCTTGCGGCGGTAAATAATGGTCAGGCAACCGCGGCGGGCGCTTTTGTAGAGAACGAAAGGCCGATCCGTGAGCTCCAGCTCCATGATCGCGTCTTCCTTGAACATCGTCTTTACCGCATACTTGTCGGGATGGATGATGAACGGCTCGGGATCGTGCGCGGATTCTTCCGGATGATCCATCGCCTCTTCGGTGAAATAACGCTCCTCAATGTAGCGGATCGATTCGTTCCGATGCGGGCGGCTTTTCTTCAGCAAACGGGTTTTGTGCTTACGCATGCGGCGGGCGATTTTTTCGATCGTCTCATCGAGCGCCACATACATGTCGCGACCTTCCGTGTGCGCCTCGATGGTGATGTGGTTCGTGCAAAACAGGATGATTTCCGCAATGTGCCGATTTTTCTGCACGTCCATAATCACTTTCGCCTCGATGATCTTCGGGTAGTCGAGGTGGAGGCTCTCGATTTTCTTGATCGCATGTTCACGGAGTGAGTCGGTCACACTTTCGTGGCGGACGGTCACGGTGACGGGCAGGTTGACGTTTGCGGTTTGCATTGCTTTATGGTGGTTTGGTTTATAGACGAGGTTCCAGTAACTATTGCCGAAACCATCTGAAACATTGGGCGATTCCCGCCGGATTGACCACACGGAAAGTTGCCGGAGGTGAAAAAAAATCCGTGAAATTTAGACAAATCCAAGACTGGCGGAATTACTGATTTTCTGCTAGGTCGATCCTTCGTTTCACCTCCGCCAGGAATTTCTCATCGCCCTCCAGCGCATCGGCCACGGCGCGAATGACTTGCAAGGTCGGGCGGGAAACGTGGTGTTCCATGCCCTCGACATCGCGGTAGATCGTTTCCTCCGCCAGTTCGAAAAGACGCAAGAAACGAGTGAGCGTCTCATGCCGCTCGACGATGGCCCGAGCGATCCTGCGGCCGTCTTCGGTGAGTACCGTGCCACGGTATTTCTCGTGCTTCACCAAGCCCTCGGCGTCGAGTTTGCCTAGCATGTTCGTCACGCTGGCCTGTGAGATCCCGAGGTTTGAGGAAATGTCCACCGCGCGTGCGTAGCCTTTGTCCTCGATGAGATGCAGTATCTGTTCTAGATAATCATCCATCGCCACGGAACCGCTGGTTCGCTTCGAAACGGGTTTAGTCATCCGCCCCCATCCTTTCCGGCAGGCTCACGCTTTTCAAGAACGGAAGACTCGTGGTAAAGATCGCGGTTCGACGCCTGAAACTCTGCCTTTAGCCTGACCTTCAGACTACTGAGATCCACGAGTTGATAGCCGAGAAACTCCCACACGCCGTCCTTTCCATCGTGCTCAATGCCTAGCAAGAGATGCGATGCGTCCTCAGTGATCTTGAGGGTGTTGTCCTTCGGCTCGAAATAGAACGTCCGCAGGCTGCTTGTGGCGGAGCCCCGTTCCATGAGCTTGGGATCGAGGTAATAAACATCGCCCGTTGCCTCGTCGGTGATGCGCAGATCGGGATACCCGGAGCGCTGCGCCGCGTCTTTGCGTGTCGGCGGTATGCCACAGGTGATGCCATCTAGTTTTTCCAAACCCTCCAGCAAGCCGTCCTCAAAAAACCGCGAGCCTTCATTGATGCGCCGCAAGCCGCGTGTCGGCGAACCTTCGGCGTTCATCTCCACCAGCAACTCATCCATCACTGCGGTGATCGCCGCAGTCACCCTAACCCGCGATCCCCTCTCACTTGCCGGCAAAACCTTCTTCCCGGAAACCGCCTCCACTACCAGCGGGAAATCGAAATCACGATGCGAGAGATCCTCTTTCAGCAAGCCGCGGATCAGCGTGGTGTCGGCGCTATCACGCTGCCGCTCGGCGGCCTTGCTTACCGCGCTCTCCATCTGCCGCTCCTGTTTTTCCCAACGCGGCAAGGACGGCTTGCGCGGATCACGCGTCACCACGAAAACGAACAGCCCCGCTAACAACACCCCGAAAACAACTTGCAAAGACCGCCTCATCATCTTCCTTAAGGGTTAAAGTTTAAATTTTAAAGTTTCGAACATCAGCTCATCGCTTTCCGCAACCGGTGCCATGCCCCGTTGTTCGGCGAAACCAGCGCCCACAGGGGCAGATCCTCCAGCCCGTAACGCTTGATGATCCACTCCAGCAAAACCAGACTCGCCACCGCATCGAAAAGCGCATCATGCCAGTCGCGCCCCGGCACCAGCTCCCGCACCTTTTCCGCCACACCCACATCCTCGCAGAACACACCCAGCGAATGCTTTTTCGAATCAGGCAGCGCCGCCCGCGCCAATAGCAAGGTATCCACCCACGGATCAAACGGATTGCCGGGAAATTTCCGCAAAAAACGTTTCTCCGTCCCCTTCGCATGCGCCACCGGCACCGCCCCGCCCCCCAGCCGTCCGTTCACCTCCGGCCACAGCGAAAGCAAACTCGGAGCACCCGCCAGCTTTCCCTCATCGATCCCGTGGATCTTCTTCGCATACCAATCCACCGCGCCCTCGCATTCGAGAAACGACACATAGAAATTCCCATACCCGCCCTCCAGCGACCACGTCGCCATCCCGATCTGAACCGGCCAATCCTCCCTGCCACGTTGCGCCCCCGCGCCCTCGAAATCGATCCCCCCGAACACCACATCCCGCACTTTCCTCAAATCCTTCACACGCCCATCCTCAACAGCCCCGGAAAAATCACAACCCCCGATTCTGCGCCTCTTCTTTCACAGCGCATTCAATTGGAAGTATTGAACCGCAGATGGACGCAGATTCACGCAGATGGAAGAAAAAGAAAACATGGGGTCGTCGAACTTTTCAGATCCAGCCGATCTTCCGACACGGGCGCAAGGAACGTTCGTTCTTAAAAATTCACGTCCATCTGCGTCCATCTGCGGTTCATATTCCCTTTCGATCCGGTATCCGCTTTCTTCTGTCGCGCAAGACATATACCTCTTCCTTGAATTTTGAATTTTGAATTTTGAGCTTTCGATGCGCAGCATCGTGCATGTCCGGCACCACGACACCCATGATGGCCCAATACCTCGCCATGAGGAAAAGCCTGCCTGCTGACATCATCCTCTTCTACCGCCTAGGGGATTTCTACGAGATGTTCTTCGAGGACGCGAAAACCGCTGCGCCCATCCTCAACGTCGCCCTCACGAAACGCGGCGGCACACCCATGTGCGGTGTCCCCTATCACGCCGCACAAAACTACATCGCCCGCCTCCTCAAGGCCGGTAAACGCGTCGCCATTGCCGAACAAACCTCCGAGGCCATCCCCGGGAAACTCGTCGAGCGCGAGATCGCCCGCATTCTCACCGCCGGTTCCATCGACGACCTAACTCTCCTCGACGATCAGCGCCCGAACTACCTAGCCGCCCTCTCAAAATCCAAATCCAGCTACGGCCTCGCTGCCATCGATCACACCACCGGCGAATTCATCATCGCCGAGTTTACGGACGCCGCCCAGCTCCTCGACGAGCTCGCCCGCCTTTCCCCCTCCGAGCTACTCATCCCCGATCACCAGATTTCGGATTTCTCGGAAAACCATCCCCACGCCCTGCCCTACGATGGCTACACCTTTCTCCCGGAGCACGCCACGGATCTCCTGAAAAACCATTTCAACGTCCACTCGCTCGACGGCTTCGGCTGCGCGAATCTC
>CAMBTF010000246.1 GCA_945870545.1 Akkermansia muciniphila | reverse complement strand
CGGCGTTTTCGACTCCCAGATCGCCGGGGGCAAACGCTACGACCTCGCCATCCACGGCCGACGCGCCGCCAACGCCACGTTTTTCGATTCGCACTCCACAGATCAGGCCACCCAGCTCATCTTCGGCATGGATCTCACACCGCTTGTGGCCGATGATACGCTCGACATCGCGGAATTCACCGGCGCACTCATCCTGAAGTTTCAAGAAGACGTGGCGGAAAAACTCAAAGCCCGCTTGGGCAAAGCCTAGTGGAAATCATCATCAGAGACACACTCGAAAGCGCCAGCATCGTCGCCGCGCGCATCATCGCCAAGCAGCTACGGGACAAGCCCGACGCGATCCTCGGCCTCGCCACCGGCAGCACGCCACTGCCCCTTTACCGCGCGCTTATCGCGATGGATCTCGATTGGAGCAAGGTCACCACCTTCAACCTCGACGAATACATCGGCCTCCCGCGCGAACACCCGCAGACCTACCACAGCTTTATGTGGGAAAACTTTTTCCGGCATACCAACATCCGTCCCGAGAGCGTCCATATCCCGGACGGAAATGCATCCGACATCCCACGTCATTGCGCGGAGTATGAGGAACAGATCCACGCCGCAGGGGGCATCGATATCCAGGTGCTCGGCATCGGCACCGACGGCCACATCGGTTTTAACGAGCCGACCTCTTCGCTGGCCTCCCGCACCCGCATCAAGACCCTCACCCGCCAGACCCGCGCCGATAACGCTCGTTTTTTCGGCAGCGAGGACGAGGTGCCAAAGCACGTCATCACGATGGGCATTGGCACCATCATGGAGGCGCGCATGAATCTCCTGCTCGCCTTCGGGGTAAACAAGGCCCGCGCCATCGCAGAAGCCGTCGAGGGCCCGGTCACCTCGTTCAATCCGGCCTCCGCCCTGCAGATGCACCCGGTGGTCAAGGTCTGCCTCGACGAGCCGGCCGCCACCGGCCTGAAACGCGCGGACTACTACCGCTGGGTGGACGCCAACAAGCCCTCTTGGCAGGTGTTCTGAACGGGGCGTGGCGGTCTCTATACCCTTTCTACAATAATGCGGGATTTCCACGCGGCGGCGCGGGCATCCGAGTGCGCCGCATCCGCTCAAAAGTTCGGCGGATGAATATTGAATCTTGGCAGAATCCGGAGGCTCTCTAAACCATGGCCATGACCACACTTGGAATTCTCGGCTCCGGTTCCGGATCGAACATGCAGGCGATCCTCGATGCCATCGATGCCGGGGATCTGGATGCTCGGATCGGCATCGTGCTTTCCGATCATCCCGATGCCTATATCCTCGAGCGAGCGAGGCGGAAAGGCATCCGCGCCGAGGTGATCGATTGTTCGGGACACCGCATGAAATTTCCCGATGTGGCGCAGGAAGAAACAGTGCGGAAACTCAGGGACGCGGGGGTGGAGTTGGTTTGCCTTGCCGGTTTCATGCGCTTGGTAAAACGCCCGCTGCTCGACGCCTTTCCCTCCCGCATCCTCAATATCCACCCTTCCCTGCTTCCCGCGTTCCCCGGGCTTGAGGCATGGCGGCAGGCGGTAGAGGCTGGCGTTTCGGAAAGCGGCGTGACGGTGCATATGGTGGACGCCGGGATGGACACCGGGCCCATCCTCGGGCAGGAAAGGGTCGTCGTTTTTCCCGATGACACACCGGAAACGCTCCACGCCCGCATCCAGACCGTCGAACACCGGCTTTACCCGGCTATGATCGGCAAATACGCGGCCCAACTCAAGCTATGAACCCGAACCTCCTCTCCCCCCTGCTGCGGCATCTCAGTGAAATCGTGATCGGTTCCGAAGAGGCCTCGCGCCTGCTGCTCACCGCCCTGTTAGGAAATGGCCATGTCCTTATCGAGGGTGCGCCCGGGATCGGCAAGACCATGCTCGCCCACACCCTCGCCGGCTCGATGGGCGGCGTTTTCAAGCGCGTGCAGTTCACCCCGGATCTGCTGCCCTCCGACTTGCTCGGCTACAATCTCTACCGCTCCGCGACGGGCGGCTTCGAGTTCATCCCCGGGCCGGTGTTTTCCAACTGCCTGCTGGCGGACGAGATCAACCGCACCTCGCCGCGGGTGCAATCCGCCTTGCTGGAAAGCATGAACGAGGGTCGCGTGACCATCGACGGCATCACCCGCCAGCTGCCACGGCCGTTCATCGTGATCGCCACACAGAACGACACCCATGCCACCGGCACCTTTCCGCTGCCGGAGCCGCAGCTAGATCGCTTCCTACTCTCCCTCCGCATGACCCTGCCGGATGCGGGGAAACAAACGGAAATCCTGCTTTCCCATGCCGCCCGCGGAGCCGCGCCGGAGACGACTCCATCCTTCGGTCTTGATGGCGAAACGATCATTGCCCTCCAGAAAAAAGCGGCGGAGCTTCCTGTCTCGTTGGCGGTCGCGCAATACATCACCGCTCTGTGCGAAGCACTGCGGCGGCTCGCGGGATCGAATGAGAGCGTGTCAGTCCGTGCCTCGCTGGCGATCCTCCGCGCCGCCAGGGCGAACGCGTTCCTGGAATCCGCGCCCGCCGTGTATCCAGATCACGTGCAGGCCGTTTTCCCCGCCGTCATGCGCCACCGCATCCTTTCCGAGCAGGACTTCGATCCGCTGGAAATGATCGGCATGGCGCTCGCGAAAACGCAAGTGCTCTAAATCCTGGTGTTCGCGGCGTAGGTCATTTTCACCGTCGGGCGCTGGAGCACGATGATGGTGAAAACACCAAGCGCCGTGCCTAAGGGAAAGGACGCGCAGTTGATCGCAGCAACGACAATGGTAAGGCTGTGCTGGACGCGTTTTTTCAGCCAGAAACCGGCGAGGATATTCCCGGTCGCAAGAGCGGCGATGATGAGTGTGGCCACGATGTAGAAAACAATCATGATATTCACGACCTCCGGCGGCATCTTCATCACCATCCACATGATGAAAAAATGCAGGGCGACAAATCCGATGCCGAGTGCGTAAAGCCCGCCCATCACGAAGTGGAAAACGGAGAGCAGATGCAGGTGCGATTCGTCCTCCAGGTTGAACTGGCGGGCGGGCATGGGTGGCGGTTGGTTAAGTGTCATGGTGTCATTCTAGCCCGCGCTCCTCGATCTCATCCTCGTCCCAGCCGAGGTAATGCCCCAGCTCGTGGAGGTATGTGGTGCCGACCTCGTCGCGGAAATCCTGTTCGTCGCGTTCGGTGTATTCCCAGAGGTTCTCCACGAAAATCCGGATGCGCGGCATGGCGTCCGGGCCGGGTTCATCGATCAGGGAAGCGCCTTCGAAGAGCCCGAGGATGTCTTCGTCAAGACCGTCATCCGGCGCGGGCTTGCCTTCGTAGGAAACCGGGCAGTTTTCCGCCATATCTTTCACCCCTTCGGGCAATACCTTGACGATCATCGCCACCTCGTCCTCGGCAATCTTGCAGAGCTCCTCGTGGTTCATACTGCTCACTCCGCGGTTTTTTCCTCCGCAGGCTTTTCTTCGGTTTTTTCCTTCAGTGCATCCGGTGCCGCTTCGGGTATGGGTGGAGTCAGATCGGGAACCGGGTCGACGGTGAGGGGCGCGGCTGGAGCGGGGATGGGCGCATTCGGATCAATGATGGTCGGGATGGAGCCGCCCGGCGGTTGGCCGTTTGCGTCCAGCGTAGGCAAGGGCTCCAAGGCACCGCCTTCTGGCAAAGGCGGATACACCTGATACGCTCCGTCAATGGGCGCAAGGTCGGAGCTGGACGAGGAAACCATTACGGAAGGCACCCAGCCCACCTCGCCGCTGTCGAGTTCGACTTTCACATAGGATCCGTCGTTGGAAACGATCTTCAT
>CAMBTF010000245.1 GCA_945870545.1 Akkermansia muciniphila | reverse complement strand
ACTCCGATATCCTTCCCCGCATATCGCAGCGGGGAAATCATCACCGATAATCCCTTTTCTTCACCCTGCACGCGGATCGCCTCGGGCATCGATATACCCTTGCCGATCAACCCATCGCCAACCGCCACACGCGCCAGCCGCAGGTGGCTTTCTAGTGCCCTTGGATCGACCCGCGCTTTTTCCAGGATTTCCGGAGGTACCGTTATGAGCGGCGGGCAGCCTTCCGAAACGTAGGCGGGATTCAGGAAACCCGGTTCCTGCGCCTCCTGATAGATCGCACCACCACTGGCTCCCACCACTTTGAGCACACCTTCCACGATCATCCGGGATAGCGTCGAATCGCTCGGCTCCCGGCCAATCACCAGCCCTAGATCATGGAGGAAACGGAACATGCGTTCCTCCTCGCCCTCCATCTCGCGGAATTTCCGGCGAATCAGCTTAGCCTTTCGCCGCTGGTTGATCAGCGCCATCAGCAAGGCGAGGGCGAGAGCCAAAAAAAACCCGTTCAGCAATGCGGTGGCGAATGCGTTCATAACGCGTTAGTCGGAGGTTTCCGCTTTCTCGGCGAGTTCCTCCTCCAGATATCCGACGACATCGGAAAACTTGCGCTGGTTTCCCTCATTCGCTTCAGAAAGGATTTCATGGGCCTCTAGAATGTGCCGAGTGTGGAGCACCGTGCCCGCCTTGGTCCCCGCGATTTTCGGTTTTAGCAGATCACGTGCCTTGTCCTCCAAACTCTTCCAAATCCCTTCCTCCGGATTGATCGCCATCAGGAAGTTCAAACCCAGATCCTCTAACGAACACCGGCTTTTCTCATCCGCTCCTGTGACCTGCAGGACACCCCCGGTTTCCCTGAGCCGATTGGCCAGTCCTGCGAGAGTCCCCATGAAAGTGGAGTCCATCGCGGTGCATGCCTGCAAGTCCACCACTAGGCAAAGTTCCCCGCGCTTAATCCGGAATTCCCCGAATTCCTTGACCGCCGCGCTGTTCAGGAAAGACCCCTTGCCCTCGCAGCGAATCCAACTGAAACCCTCGAATTTTCCGACTTTAATTGGACAAGCAATAGCCACGAATGATGCGCCGTTGATGGAAGACGCCTTGCTTGCAATCTACTGCCGCCTCTCGGAGCGGTCAACCTCCTTCGCCATTATCTCCTGTCCTTGAGCCTTTCCCCCGCCAGAATCCGACCCATGAAATCACGCTACCTAATCCTCGCCCCCATCATCCTGCTGGCGCTGCTGATCCCGCTCGCCATCGTCCACAACCAGAAAGGCAAACTGCCAACTGCCCCGACTCTCGCCCCGGCGGCATTCGTGGAAGCACCCACCTACACCACCGCGCCCCCATCCCCGGACGGGATCGGGAAAATTTTCATGGGACGCGAGATCTCTCATGTGATGGGCCATCAGGGGCTCAATTGGCTGGAGCGCAACGAGCGCGAAATGGAGGAAGCCCCCTCCCGTGCCATCGCCCTTCTCGATCTTGTGCCCGAAGCGGTCATCGCCGACATCGGCGCGGGCTCCGGCTACTATTCTTTCCGCATCGCGCCGCTCGTGCCGCGCGGAAAAGTCATCGCCGTGGACATCCAGCAGGAGATGCTCGATTTCCTGAAAGCCGAAGCCGCCAAACGCGAGGTCACCAACGTCCAGCCCCACCTTGGAGTCATCGATGACATCAAGCTCCCGCCCGACACCCTCGACGCCGTGCTCATGGTCGATTCCTACCACGAATTCTCCCACCCCATCGAGATGCTCACCTCCCTCCACAAAGCCCTCAAGCCCGGCGGGAAAATCTATCTCCTCGAATACCGCGCCGAGGATCCCCGCGTCCCCATCAAGCCCCTGCACAAAATGTCCGAAGCCCAGGCGCGCAAGGAGTTCGAAGCCCTCGGCTTCACCTTCGTGGAAAACAAACCCGGTCTGCCGTGGCAGCACTTTCTCATTTTCGAGAAATCTCAAAATTCAAATTTCAACTCACAATGAAGAGAAAGACTTGGCGAACTTATCTTGCTTGGCGGTTCAAGCTTCCCAAAACCCAAGTCTTCCACCTTATCACAAAGCATCCGGCACCCTCTTTCGGGACATCTTCCTTGAAGTTTGAATTTTGAAAGTTGAAAGTTGAAGGATGCCCGGTCTCATTATCGCCCCACGCGCCCGAATCTTCCATGGCCACGAGTGGGTTTACGCCACCGAAATCAAGAAATCCTTCGGCAACCCGCAGCCGGGAGATGTGATCACGCTCAAGGATTTCCGCGACAGGCCGCTCGGCTCCGCGATCTACAATCCCGCCTCGCAGATCGTTGCCCGCCGCTTTTCCCGCCGCCGCCAGGATCTCGATCTCGACTTTTTCACCCGCCGCATCCGCCAAGCGATCAAGCTCCGCGCGGAAACCGAAGGCCTCGATGAAACGCTTTGCCGCCTCGTCTGGTCGGAGTCCGACGGCATCCCCGGCCTGATCGTGGATCGCTACGGCGACTACCTTTCCGTCCAGACCCTTACGCTCGCCATGGACATGCGGAAAGAGCTGATCCGCGACGCCCTCATCGAGCTGCTCGCCCCAAAATCCATCGTCCTCCGCAACGACTCGCCCTCCCGCAAGGCCGAGGGCATGGAACCGGGCATTGAACTCCTCCACGGCGATAACCCCGGCGCTTTCACGGTCCTTGCCAACGGCCTGACCTATGAGATCGACCTCATCGACGGCCAGAAAACCGGACTCTACCTTGATCAGCTTCAGGCACACATGGAGGTCGCGAAGATGTCCAAAGGCCTCCGCGTCCTCGATTGTTTCACAAACCAAGGCGGCTTCGCCCTCGCCTGCGCGAAAGCCGGTGCCGCCAAGGTCACCGCCGTGGATATTTCCGCCTCCGCCTGTGCCGCCGCCCGCAAAAACGCCGAGTTCAACCAGCTCGATATCGAGGTCATCGAGGCGAACGTCTTCGATTTCCTGAAATCCGCCCAACCGGAATACGACCTCATTATCCTCGATCCGCCAAGTTTCACGAAAAACAAGAAAACCCTCATGGACGCCATGCGCGGCTACAAGGAGATCCACCTCCGCTCGCTCAAGCTCCTCGAAAAGGGCGGCCTCCTCTCCACCTTCTGCTGCTCCCACCACGCCTCCCGCGAGCTTTTCCTGGAAAACCTCGCCGACGCCTCCGTGGATGCCAAGCAAGCCCTCCGCCTTCTCGCCGAGCACCACCAGCGCGCGGATCACCCCGTCCTCATCACCCTTCCCGAAACGTCCTACCTAAAAGGCTTCACCTGCCAGGTGATCGCGACGCGGTGAGTTTTCCCGGCATGTGGGGGCGATCTTCGGTCGCCCACCATGCCCAAAAAGCCTCCTGAAACGCCATTGATTTGCAAAGCGCTTCGTCACAAATTCCAAGGGTGGGTCAGACGTCATCCAAATTGCCAGCAACGGAAGAAAGCGCCGAAAGTTCAGCTTGGGATCATCTCCAAGCCTTTGCCGGAATCGCCAACGAGACATTCACCGACGTGGAGCGGAAAACGGATCACCGCGAATGTTCGGAATCCCCGGCCTTGAAGCCAGGACTGGACGCGTTGACATTCCATCGAAAAATTTAGTGTTCCCTCCCTGCCGGACGGTACATACCCTCCCGCTCCGTGCCCACCACCGCCATTCTCGCCCTCGAAGACGGACGCTGCTTTACCGGATTATCCTACGGAGCCAGCGGAACCACCACCGGAGAAATCTGTTTCAACACCTCGATGACCGGCTACCAGGAGGTCATTACCGATCCGTCCTACCGCGGTCAGATCGTTGCGATGACCTACCCGATGATCGGAAACTACGGGATCAATCC
>CAMBTF010000244.1 GCA_945870545.1 Akkermansia muciniphila | reverse complement strand
CAAGGAGGCACCCGTTTTCTCCGACAAGGAAGGCCGGCAGCGGCTCGGCTTCCTGAAAACGAACCAGTCCGTCGAGTTGGAGGGGATGACTGAGAAAGCCTATCGCGTACGCGGCATGGGCAAGACGAAAAACGGCATCGTCGGATGGGTTGGCCCCCACGCTTTCAGCCACCCGCAGGAGGACTTCGTGGCAAAGCTCAAGCAGCTTTACGAGCGTCAGATGGCCGTGAACGGGATCATCGCGGAGAAGGGCGTGGCCATCGGTATGACCCTTGGCGAGGTGGAGAAATCACGCGGCAAACCCACCAAGACATCCGTGCGCCGGACGGCGAAAGGTGAGGCGGGGAGTTGGGAATACATCGTTTACGAGGAAGTGAAGCACTACGTCACACGCATCGACCCGCTCTCGAGGCGGGCGTTCCGGCAGTTTTCCCATGTGACCCGCGAGGAAACAGGCAAGACCGTAGTGGAGTTCGAGGACGGCCTGGTGACCGCGCTCCAGGAAGAGGAAAATAAAGGGTCGGGCAACGTGCGCATCGTCGTGCCGCCGCTCGTGTTCGGTTGGTGAGGGAGCTCACCGCGCGTCCCTCTCGTAAACCTCTTTGGACTGCTTCAGGGTGAGATCGTAGAGCACGACTTCCAGCGGGACATCTATGAGTATCCGCCCGCCCGCGTCGCGCTTGGGATAGGCTTCAGAGGGCGGGGTTGCCGGGCAGCCGAAGGCAGCCCCTCCTTGCTAGCCGAGCAAGGTCGTCCGCGTGAACAGGGGGATGACGTGGATGCCCCTTGCCTCGATGGCCTGCCGGCCGCCTTCCTCGCGATCGACTAGGACGATGCAGAATTTCACGTGGCCGCCCTCGCGCTCGATGGCGTCGATGGCTTTCAGGGTGGAGCCGCCGGTGGTGATGACGTCATCGACGACGATCACATTCTGGCCGGGGGCGAAGTTGCCCTCGATTTGTTTGCCTGCGCCATGGCCTTTGGGTTCCTTGCGGACGGTGAAAACCTGGAGCACCTCGTGCGGGTGCTGGCGGGCGGAGGCCATGCCGATGGCGAGCGAGATGGGATCCGCCCCAAGGGTCATGCCGCCGATGGACTGGATGGAGAGTTTTTCCGAATGGATCTTGGAACGAATGGCATGCCAGCCGAGATCGCCGATGAGGGCTGCGCCGAAGGGGTCGAGGGCGGTGACGCGGCAGTCGATGTAGAGGTCGGACTGCTTGCCGGAGGCGAGGGTGAAGGTTCCGGTACGGACGGATTTTTTGAGGAGGAGGGCTTTGAGGTCGGCGGTGGTTTGGAGCATGGGCTGATTTTGGATATAAATTTTAAACTTTAAACTTTAAACTTCAAGGAAGAGGAAAGCGTCAAGGAAGAGAAGTGGGAGAGAGAAGCGGGGACAGGATGTCCCCACGACGGACTGGGACTACAAGTCCCAGCCACGGGATGCTTTTTTCTCATCCGCCGCTTGCCACGGTGTCCGGGTCGCTTAGGATTCGGGTCGAGAAAGCATGAAAATCTGGTTAGACGGAGAGTTGGTGGATGAAAGCGCGGCGAAAATTTCGGTTTTCGACCACGGGTTGTTGTATGGGGATGGGATCTTCGAGGGGATCCGTTTTTACAACGGGAGGGTGTTCCGATTGGAGGAGCATATCCACCGGTTGTTCGATTCGGCGAAGGCGATCCTGCTGAACATGCCGTGGACACAGGAAGAGGTTTGCCGTTTCACCTGCGAGACGGTGGCGGCCAACGGTCTGCGCGACGGTTACATCCGGCTGGTGGTGACGCGCGGAGCGGGAGAGCTGGGACTGAACCCCTACCTATGCCCGAAGCCCTCGATGTTTATCATCGCCTCGACGATCAAGCTGTATCCCGAGGAGCATTACAAAAACGGCCTCGCGATCATCACCTGCGCGACGCGCCGCCCTGCACCCGGCGCTTTGATGCCGCAGGTGAAGAGCCTGAACTATCTCAACAACATCATGGCCAAGGTCGAGGCCATCCAGGGCGGCGCGCTGGAGGCGGTGATGCTCAACGAGCAGGGCTATGTGGCGGAATGTACCGGCGACAACCTGTTCCTTTTCAAGAACGGCGAGCTGCTCACACCGCTGATTTCCGATGGCGCGCTGGACGGGATCACGCGGGCGGTGATGTTCGAGATCGCCGAAAAGCTCGGCATCCGGGTGATCGAGCGCTCACTCACAAGGTATGATATTTTCATCGCGGACGAGTGTTTCCTCACCGGCACGGCGGCGGAGGTGATCCCCGTGGTGTCGCTCGACAGGCGGGTGATCGGCGATGGGAAACCCGGCGAACTCACGAAGCGTTTCCTCGCGGAATTCCACGAACTCGCGAAGAATACCGGCACGCCGTTTGCATGATGTGTTAGCTTATTAACGAGATCACGAGATGAAGTGCGACTATTGCGACAGCAAGGCGACCGTGTTCCTCACGCAACTCGCGGAGGGGCAGATGAAGAAGGTTTGCCTGTGCGACAGTTGCGCGAAGGAGCGCGGCGTGACGGATCCCACCGGATTCTCGCTGGCGGACATGCTGCTCGGAAAATTCGAGAAAGCCACGACCAGCGCCCCCAACCAGCGCAAGGAAAGGTCGGCGGGCGGCGCAAAGGTTTGCCCGGAATGCGGATTCACCATCGACGACCTGCGCAAGGTGCGGAGGTTCGGCTGTGGGAACTGCTATCATGTTTTTTCGGAGGAGGTCGCCCCGATGCTGCGCGGCATGCACAAGGGCGTGAGCCACATCGGCAAGGTGCCGGAAGGGCTGATGGAAAGCCATACCCGCCACCAGCGGATAGAGGAGCTGCGGACGAAGCTGGAGCAGGCCATCGCCTCCGAGAGCTACGAGATCGCGGCGGGCTTGCGCGATGAAATCCGAACCCTTGACGAGGTGAAAATATGATGCGTTTCTCAACATTGATCCGCCACCCGGCGGACTGGATGACCGGGGCGCAGACCGAGCACGGTGCGGTGCTCACCTCGCGCATCCGCTTGGCGAGAAATCTGCGCGGCCATTCCTTTCCTGGCTGGGCGAAGCGTGACGAACGCGCCGAGACCCTGGCGGTGCTGCGTCCCGCCGTGGAGGAGCTTTCCGCGATGAAGGACGCCTTTTCCCGCGAGCTGGGCGATCTCACGCCCGTGCAGAAACAGGTGCTGGTCGAGCGCCATCTCATTTCCCGCGAACACGCGGCGCGCGGCGAGGGCTCGGCGGCGGTGATCGAGCGGCGGCAGAGTTTCTCGATCATGATCAACGAGGAGGATCACCTCCGCATGCAGGCCATCCGCCCCGGCCTGCGCCTCACCGAGGCTTTCAACTCGCTCTCCGCCCTCGACAGCGAGCTGGAGAAAAAACTCGAATACGCCTTCGACCCCACCCTCGGCTACCTCACCACCTGCCCGACGAACCTCGGCACCGGCCTCCGCGCTTCCGCGATGCTGCACCTTCCCGGCCTCGTCCTCAGCGACCAGATCGGCCCGGTGCTGCAGGCGGTCGCCAAGATCGGCCTGGCGGTGCGCGGGCTTTACGGAGAGGGCACGGAATCCCTCGGAAACCTTTACCAGATGTCGAACCAATCCACGCTCGGCGAGAGCGAGGATACGATCATCACGCGGCTGGAGCGGGTCATCGCACAGGTCGCCGGCCACGAGCAGAATGCCCGCGAGAAACTCATGGAGGAAGATCCGCACATGGTCGCCGACAAGATCGGGCGCGCCTACGGGGTGCTGCGGCACGCGCATCTCATCGATTCCAAGGAGGCGCTGAATCACCTCTCGCTGCTCCGCCTCGGCGGAAATCTCGGTTTTTTCCCCGCCGACACGGTGAATCTCTGCGACACGCTTCT
>CAMBTF010000243.1 GCA_945870545.1 Akkermansia muciniphila | reverse complement strand
AGGGCAGCTCCCGGTCCGGCGGAACCGCTTCCAGAAGCGATGAGGAACCGTTCGCGGAAATCGTTCTGCTCACCGATGTCGCCTATTTCGAATGGCGCTTGCTCGACGGACGCACCATGGAATACCAATACGAGTGGGATCTCCCCGGTCGCTTGCCGCTGCAAATGGCGCTGATCTGCGCGTTCGGCGTGGACGGCGGGGAAATCCGGCACGTATTCTGGATCCCACCGCGCCAGAACCCGGAGGTTTTCATGCGCCAGCTACAACAAAGCAGTAGTCAAGGCGGTGGGCAAGGCGGTGCGGCAGGTGGGACACCCGAAAAACCCGGCGGAGAAGGAGAAACCCCCGTCGTTCCCGTCGTTCCGCCAACCAACCCACCCATCCCTGGCATCGAATGAGGAGCAGAACCCACATCCGGAATGGCAAAGACGGCTTCGCACTCGTGGCTGTCCTTTGGCTCATCGCCATCCTGTCCCTCGCAGCCGTCACCACCCTGCGCGTGATCTCTTTCGACATGCAGCTCGCCACCGCGAAAGTCCACGGCTCCCGCGCCTTTCAGCTCGCGGAAATGGGGATCGCCCTCGGCTCCAACCCCGCCGTTGAGCGCAACGATCCTCTCCTCCACCGCCTCGACGAGGCGAACAACGAGGAAGTCCATGTCTCCATCACCTCGGAAGGCGCGCGCTTCAACATCAACAGCCTCGTATTCGCCGAGGACAAATCCCTCCTCCGCTCCATTTTCATCGAATGGGGTCTCGACCTTGACTCCGCCCAAGCCCTCAGCGATGCCTTCACCGACTGGGTCGATGCCGATGACGAGGTGGCTCTCAACGGCGCGGAGATCGAGGACTATGAGAAACTCGGCCGCCTCAACCAGCCCTTCAACCGGCCTTTTTACCACATCGAGGAAATGGCGCTCGTCCTTGGCATGGATCAGATCGAGTTCCTGCGCCCGGATTGGAGGAACTGGTTTACCGTCTGGTCAGCCGGCACGCTTGACCTGAACGAGGCGGATGCCGAGCTCATCGCCGTCGCCGCCGAGGTCACCCCCGAGCAGGCCTCCATCATCCCGGAAACCGTCCGCGGCATCGATGACATACGCGACACCGAGGACGATGTCCCCTTCCAGGACGTTGCCGCCGCGCTTTCGCTGCTTGGCATCGGCGGGGAAACAGGGCAAATGATCGCGCAACGCTTCACCGTGAAAGACACCACCACCCGCATCACCTCCACCGCCCGCTCCGCCGATTCCACCCGCCGCATCACCGCTATCGTCCGCAACCGCACCGGCCGCCCCGCCCTCCTCGACCGCACCACCGAGATCGAACCTTGAAACTCCAAACCTTAAACTTTAAACTTCAATTAAGATTCTGCTCATTCTTCTCTTCCTTAGGATTTAAAATTTAGAGTTTAAAGTTTCCCATCATTTATGAGTAAAGCGAACAACACCCAGCTCCTGATTCCCGGAGAAATCGATTGGCAAATCTGGACGGTCGTCCCGAACGGCGAGGCCACCTTGCATTCCAGCCATCCGGTGGCGCGGCCTTCGGAGATCGGGAAGCCGCCGCAGGGCGATTTGGTTTTCTTCTTTCCGGTGAAATCCCTCACCGCCCTCCCGCTCCACGTGCCGACCGGTGACGCATCGCTCTTCGAGGATCTCGCCGCGACCCACGCCGAGCGCGCGGGTTTCCGCCCCGATCCCTTCGCCGGGCAGCTCACCGATATTTTTCCGCTGCTGACGAATTCGGAGCAATCCGTCTTCCTCTCCGTCATTCTCCGCTCCCCGCAGACGGCCGATCTCCCGCCGACGTCACCGAAAGCATTCGACATCTCGCCCCGCGCCTTCCCCGTGATGGGCAACACCCTCGCCGTCTGGCGCGAGCTCGGCCAATGGGTCTTCGCCATCCATCAGGACGGAAAACTGCTCTATTGCCAGGCCACCTCGGTGTCAGCCCCATCGCCCGATGCCACGCTGATCCGCGAAATCCGCATCGCCATCGCCCAGCTCTCCATGCAGGGAATCCGCGCCGAACCGTCCAGGGCGATCGTCTGGACATCCGATCCCCACACCGAGACATCGCTCCTTTCCCGCTCCCTTTCTCTTCAGACAGAGCTCGCGCCGCGCCCCGCACCCGTCCTCCCCAATCCGCTCAGCAAACTCCTGCCTGCCGATGTCCGCGCCGCCCGCCGCGCGGCCCGCAAGCGCCAGAGTACCATTCTCGCCATCGCCGCCCTCGCCGTCATCTACCTCGGCACCGTTGGTTACCTTGGCTTCGGGCTATGGAAAACCCGCGACACCACCACCAAACTCCTCACCGAGGTCAAGGCCGTCGCCCCCGAAGGCGAGGCCTTCGCCCTCCACATCGCGAAATGGGACGAGCTCGAATACGGCATCGACCTCAACTACAACACGGTTGACATTCTCAACCGCGTCGTCCGCTCCATCCCGGCCAATTCCGGCCTGCGTCTCACCAGCGCTGACATCTCCGCCACCGAAATCAATTTAATCGGCGAGGCCGCCCAGTTGGAGCCGGTCAATCAGTTCTCGGAGAACCTCGGCAACAACAACGACCTCGCCACCTTTAAGTGGGAGAACCCAGGTCCCCGGCAGACCAGCCGCGGCTGGGAATTTAACTATTCAGGCACCACACTCAGCACCACTCCCTGAAATCAGTTTTGGCCATCGGGGCGTTTCCTGCTAAACCTTCGCGCCGCTTCTGACAAATCCACCATCCACCGGCATTTCATACCCACAGCTCCTCCATGTCCGTCCGCGAAAAGAAACTCCTGACACTGCTCCTGATCGCGGGGTTCCTGATCTTGAATTTTTTCCTCTACTCAATCTATGTGGAGAAAAAAAACCTCTACAGCAACGATCTCGCATCCGCGAATTCGCAACTTCAACAGGCCTATGCGTTCCGTGAAAGTTCGGTCGAATTCGCTGAACAGATGACCTGGCTGGCGAACAAAGAACCCAAACCTGCGACCTACCAGGAAACGCAGACTGCCCTCCAGCAGTTCGCCGAATCAAAAGCTAGGAGCCTCGGACTGACCATACAGAAGCAAGAGCCGCTCCCCACCGACGAAACAGGCACCTACTACCACCGCGCCCAGCTGAAAATCAACCTCAGCGGGCGGGAGCAGGCGCTCTATCAATGGTTTGATGCCATCAACGACCCCAATGTATTCCGCACCACCTTGCAGATCCGCATGAAACCAAATACCAAGGACGACACCCTGATCGACTGCGACGCCACCCTTTCGCAATGGTTCCCCCCCGCCTCATGAAAACTTTTCTTACCCTGCTCCTCGCCGCCTTCGCCTGTTTGCCCGCCCATGCGAACATCCCGAAAAAGCAACCGCTGGTGAAATACTCCGGGCTTTGGACAAACAGCCCTTTCACCGCGAAGCCGCCAGTAGTGCAAGCAGCCCCGCCCGTGAACCCTTTCGACGATTTCACCCTCACCGGCATCGCCCCGGTTCCCGGAGGTCACCGGATCACGATTATGAGCAAGAAGAACCCGGACATGAAAAGGATCATCGAGCCGGGCGGCACCAGCGAGTTCAAGGTCGTCTCCGTGAACCGGAATCCGGAGAAAGCCCTCGGCACCTCCGTCGTCCTCTCCTCCGGTTCCATCCAGGGCACGGTCACCTTCGAGCCAAAGCTCATCACCCTCAAGGCCGCCCCCGCCGCCCCCGCCGCCCCCGCCGGCCCGCAGGGAAATCAAAACCTCCCGCCCGGGGTCCGTATTCAGGTGATTACAAACCAGAACCCCAACGGGCAACCCGCCCAGCGCGTACCTCGCCCGCGCATCGTGCCGCCACCCGCCCCAACCAAATAAATAACCACCTGGCGGCACC
>CAMBTF010000242.1 GCA_945870545.1 Akkermansia muciniphila | reverse complement strand
GAATTGGTAATCTGGGCGTCCGTGTCGATTTTGTTCACGAGCGATCCGTCGGCGAGATTCAGGATGTGGATGACCTGGTCGCAACCGCCGAACGCGATGAGTCGGCCGTCGATAACGGCGGGGGTGCCGTTGATGAAATCCTTGGTTTCATATTCCCAGACAATGGAACCGTCTTCTGCGCGAAGGCAGCGGGTGATGCCGTCGTAGCCGTTTACGAGCACCCATTCGGCTTTGCCGTCAGGACTGGTGACGACGGTAGGCGCGGAGGAAAATTTATCGCCACCCTTGATCGACCAGATTTTATCGCCCGTCTTGAGGTCGAGCGCGTAGAAATGTTTGTCGCCTGAGCCGATGAAAACTTTTCCGTTAGAAATGGCGGGCGCGGCTTGGATCGTATCGCCGGTTTCCATTTTCCAACGGAGCTTCCGGGTCTGGAAATCGATGCTGTAGAGGATACCCATCGCATCGCCGACGAGGATGGCGCCATCGGCGAAGGCGGCTTCGGCGGTGCCGGGGGATTCGAGCGGGAAAGTCCACTCGATGACCGGGGCTTTGGGGACGGCGGCGTGCACCCGGCCTTGGAGCGAAGGACTGCCTCGGGTGATCGGCCAGTCTGTTAGGGCGGTGGGGGCTGTGGTAGGTGCCAGTTTTGGGGAGCTGGTGTCCTGTTGTTTTTCACAGGATGTTAGGAGGAGACCTGCAAACAAGATTGGGAGCGAGACGCTCCCAATACGGCCTGGAGCGAGACGCTCCAGCCACGATGTAAGGGATAGGTTCATCAGCTGAGGGCGGCTTGGTAAAGGGTGGTGATGGTGGTGTGATCGAGCGGGACGGGATTGAAACGGCCGGTCCATTGGTGGGAGGCGGCTTCGGCGAGTTCCGGGATGGCGGTGAGGGGGATTTCGGGTTTCGAAAAATGGGCAAGGCAGATGGTTTTTTCCAGCCAGTCGATGAGCGGGGCGTCGAGGTCGCGGGCGAGATTCCGATAGATCGCGGCGATCTCCGGGGCGCTATGGTTGAGGCGGACGACATGGGGCAACATCATCGTCACGGCGAGGCCGTGGGGGATGTTGAAGCGGGCGGTGAGCGGGTTGGCGGTGGCGTGGGCGGCGCCGAGCATGCTGTTCTCGATGGCACAGCCGGCGAGGGCGGCACCATGGAGCATGCGGCCTCGGGTTTCGAGATCGGCGGTGCCGGCGAGAACGTCTTGGATGGCGGAGGCGATGAGGTGGAAGGCCTCGGTGGAGAAAGATGAGGAGATGGCGTTGCGCTTAGTGCAAACGGCGGATTCGAGGGCGTGCGACAGTGCATCGAGCGCGGTCAGGGTGGCGACGCTCTGCGGCTGAGAGGCGGTGAGTTCGGGATCCAGGATCGCAATAAGGGCTAGGGCTTTGGGGTCGCCGCAGGCCATTTTCTCATGAGTGCCGTCACGTGAGACAATGGCGTAGGATTGGCATTCGGAGCCGGTGCCGGCCGTGGTCGGGATGGCGAGGAAAGGTAGCATCGCGTTCTTGGCGAGACCGTATCCCATGTAGTCGGCCATGCGTCCGGGGTTGTGGAGGAGAAAGTTACAACCCTTCGCGGTATCCATGCTGGAGCCGCCGCCGAAGCCGATGAGAACGTCGGGATGAACTGATTTCGCGAAGTCGCTGCAAGCCTCGATGTCGGATTCGGTGGGGTTGATGTGGGAACCTTCGAAAACGGTGGCGCGGATGCCTGCGGCTGTTAGGAAAGCGGTAGCGCGGGCGACGTGGCCAGCAGCGACGATGCCGAAGTCGGTGACGATGAGGGCATGCTTCGAGCCGAGAGTGGCGAGGCAATCTGGGAGTTCCGCGAGACGTCCCGCGCCGAAGAGGATTCGGGGGCTGGGGCGGGCGTCGGTGGGGTGCATAGGGAAGAAGGTTGGCTTGAACAGGGATAAGAATCCGGTAATTTCAACACATGAAGCTTGCTGAAATCGAGGTTCAGGTGATGAAGCTCAGCGAAGAGGAACTTTTCAGCGAAATCCGTGCATCGCAAATCCGATGATCCTGAAGATTATTTTGAAGTTGTAGAGAAGGTGCGAAAGTCTTGGGGAGCACACGCGCCCTCGCGTGTTGTTTCCGACGCCCTCGGCGGAAAAAGCGTGGAATGGTGTGGCTGGCCGGTCTTTGGCGAGGGCACCAAAGACAACACGCGAGGGCGCGTGTGCTCCCCGTGGATGCTTCGCTGCGCTCAACCAGATCTATCACTTTATCGATTCTTTCGCACTAGGCGGGGGTTAGTTCAGATGGCCGGTTGAAAACCGCCGTCACATTTCCCTGGATGGCGCGGCGGTGGTAGAGGAACTCGAAGAGGTTGCCTTCGTGGGGTTGTTCCCATTGGACGCGGTTGGTGGGGAAGGTGCCGAGGTTCAGGCGCTCGATGTCCGGGCTGAGCAATAGCTGCTCGATGAAATGCGGGTCTTCGGTGAAGGCCGAGACGACGAGGGTTTGGCCGATGTTGGCGAGCATTTCCACCTGCGGGATTTCCACGATGCTGGCGTAGGGGAACATAAACTCGGTGTTAGCGAGCGCGTGATCCTTGTCCGTGCATGAAATGAGCGTGGGCTGGAGGTAGGTTTGGTCGAAGGCTTCGACCTTACGTGCGGAGTCGCGGTGGAGGGCGGTGACATCGGTGGCGCCGGTGTCCTTGAGGTGGGCGGAGATAAGATCGTCGATGCCATCGGCGAGCGCGGGATTGGCAAAACCGCAGAGCAGGGCGTCCGGATGGTCGCGCGGGTGCGGCTGGATTTTTGCGAGCTCGGCGGCGAGGGCGTGGGCGAGTTCGTCGCGGTGGCTTGGCACGAGGATGGCGGAGGTGTTGATGCAGGAGCGTCCGCCGTTGGCGGAAATGGATTGCACGATCACATCGAGGAACTCGGGCCAGCGTGCGATCATGTCCTCGCCGATGAGGATTTTCGAGCGGCCGGTGCCGTGGACCTGAATGGAGGGGAAGGCGGAGTATTTTTTCACCGTGGCGTCGCTGCCGAACGAAATGCCGCGTCCGCAGCTGGTCAGCAGGGTGTCGCCGCCTTCGTGGGTGGTCGGGTAGAATCCGAACGCTTCTTTCGGAAAACCGGCCTGGATCATCGCCTGCACAATACGGAGAGGCGTGAACGGATCCTCGCGGCCGGGTTTCAAAAGGACGGGAATTTTCATCACCGGAGCGGGGATCCACAGCGAGTTGACGGCGGGCGCATTGGAGGGAAGCGATACGCCGAGCGATGAGGTGGCGGGGTAATAATTGATGATGAGGTCGTCGATGCGGGTGAGGCCCTTATCGAAAATGTTGAGCGGCATGTGGCGGGTGAGTCCGGCGATGATCGTGCGGACCTGTGACATCGCGGCATGGATTTTTCCCATGTTCATGCGGACGAGGGCGTGGGGAAGGCGGGTCAGGGCGGACAGCGACTCGACGTATTGTTGCGGCGATTGGACGGCATCGCCGCAGGGTAGATCGGCGTGGAGAAACAGCTCGGCGGCTTGCTCGCAGTAGGTCGCTAGCGTATCCGCCGGGATCGCGTCGAGGGCGGCCTTCGCCTTGGAAATTTGCAGGAGATCGCGGCGGATGAGACCGGGGTTGGCGGTGTGGGTGGTCAGCGTTTCGGAGCCAAGGTCGAGTTCGACCAAGTCATGGGACGAGTATTCGCGTCCGAGGCGGAGGATGGGGATGTTCATGGTTTGAAGAGGTGGAAGTGCCGAGTGATCGGTGATCAGTGATCGGTGATCGGAGGGGATTTGGGGAAGTATCTGACGTGAGGGAGGTCTTTGAAGTGTTCGTCTTGGGTCCATAGTATGGCGTTCCAACGAAGAGCAGTCGCATAGATCAGGCTGTCGGCAAGCGGTAAAGGGTGACGC
>CAMBTF010000241.1 GCA_945870545.1 Akkermansia muciniphila | reverse complement strand
TTCGCTGTGGTTGCCTGCTTGCGCGCCTTGGGTTTCCCCTCCTCCGAGAACAGGTCGAGCGCGTTGGCCTTCGCTTTGTCTAACTTGCTGGGCGTGACAACGACTTCCGCGACGATTTTCTGACGCTGCCTCCGTGACGGCTTCTTCGTGTCATCTAGTAGGTCGAGGACTTTCTTGGGCTCTTCCGAGGAATTGTCGCTTTTCTTGGGCATCCGGCTTTCTGAGGTGTTGATGGCGGGTGGTGTGCTGGGTGATGTTGGCAAAAGATGGTCTAGGCGGGGGTTACGTCACCTGCGACGATGGAGTTGGCGCGGGCGAGGATGGCGTTTGCCTCTTCTTCGGTGATTTCGAGAGCGCCTGCCAGGAAATCGGAAGGCATGTCGATGATCATCTCCGCGCTAACTCCGCCGATCAGCGTGAGTTTCTCCGCCATCTCGTCGGTGATGCCGAGCTGCTCGCCGAGCGTGTGGGCGACTCCGCCGATCTTGTCGCGGAACTGCTCTTCCTTCGTCTCGTCGCGGCGCACCTGCACGTCCCATCCCATGAGGCGGGAGGAAAGGCGGGCGTTCTGGCCCTTGCGGCCGATGGCCTTGCTGAGATCCTCCTCGCTGACCGTGACGTTGACGATCTTGTCCTCCTTGTTCACGGAAATAGTGATCAGCTCGGCGGGTTTCAGTGCCTCGCGGACAAGCTCCGCCGGATCCTCACTCCAGCGGATGATATCGACCTTCTCGTTGTTGAGCTCGCGGACGATGTTTTTCACGCGCGCCCCGCGCATGCCGACACATGCACCGACGGGATCGACCTTCGGGTCGTTGCTCCAGACGGCGACTTTCGTGCGGAAACCGGATTCGCGGGCGATGGCGCGGATCTCGACGGTGTGGTCGGAAATCTCGTTGACCTCGGCCTCGAAAAGGCGGCGGACAAAATTTGGGTGGCTGCGCGAAAGGATGATCTCCGGGCCGCGGCCTTCGTTCTCGACCGCCAGCACGTAGCAGCGGATGCGGTCGCCGATGTTGTAATCCTCGCCTTGGACGCGCTCTTTGTTCGGCATGATGCCCTCGAACTTACCGAGGTCGATCATCACGTCGTTGCGCTCGAAGCGGCGGACAGTTCCGGAAACGATGTCCCCTGCCCTGTCCTTGAACTCCTCATAGATCATCTCCTTCTCCGCCTGGCGCAGGCGCTGCATCATCGTCTGCTTCGCGGTCTGCACGGCGATGCGCCCGAAGTCCTTCGGCGTGACGTTGAACTCCAGCTTGCCGTCGAGTTCGGCACCCGGATCCTTTTTCAGGGCGATGGAGAGGGGAACTTCGTTGAACTTGTCCTGGTGGTCGTCGTCCGCCACCACGGTCAGCGATGCGAAAATCTTGGTGGTACCCTTTTTCGTGTCCACCTCGGCGCGCAGGATCTCGATGGCATCCGCGCCGGGAACCATTTTTCGGTAGGCGGAAACAAAGGAAAACTCAAGGGCGGCGACGATCTTTTCGCGATCGATCCCTTTCTCTTTTTCGTAGTATTCGATGAGTGCGACGATGTCGTTGGTCATGGTGGCGGGCAGTGTTCGGGGAATTTGTTCCGGGCGTTTGCGGAGGTCTCTTTAGGAGACTCCCAAAGACGCAAAAGAGTGGGTTTTTGACCCACTCTCCGTTTCACAGAGTTTGTTCGTTGACGGTCTTCTAGGTGTGAAAGAACAGCCTTGCAAGCCGAAAGTCACGTAAGAGATCCCATTCCTCAGAGACCTACGGAAAGCCGTAATGCGACGGCTGTGTCAGTTCTTGGGATGGAGAAGGTAGCCGGCGACCCAGCCTTGCCCGCCGCTCTCGTTCTGGCACCAATGCCAGCCGTGGATTTGCCTTAGGGAAGTAAGCGCATCGCCACGTCGCAACTTGAGCACGGTGGGATCAAAATCCTCCAGCGCGGCCCAGCGGTCTTCGCCGAGGGGTTCGAGGATGTCGGCGGGGACGTAGCCATTGCGGCCGCTGGAATCACTCACCCAGATCCAGCCGGGCCATGCCTTATCGGCGGGACCGCTGGTCACCTCCTGCCCGGCGGTCAGGTGCAGGGCATGGGTGTCGCGCTCCTCATAATCGGCGTTCGCGGTGAAATGAGCGTTATCGGTTTCCATGGTGAAAATCACTCAGCTCCCACCGTGGCGACATCAGGCTGCGGCTCGCCGTCGGGGCGGGAGCTTTCGAAAACGAGTTCCTCGCTGCCTTCCTTGCGGACGACCTGGACAATATCCCCTGTTTTTACCGTGCCGCGCAGCAAGGCCTCGGCGAGCGGATCCTCCAGGAAACGCTCCACCGCGCGGCGCATCGGGCGCGCGCCGTAGGCGGGATCGAAGCCTTTCTCGGCGAGCAGATCGCGGGCTTCCGGGGAAAGGGTCATCACAATCTCCTTCTCCTTGAGGCGCTTGACGAGCTTGGAAACCTCCAGATCCACGATCTGGTTGAGATCCACCTTCTCCAGCATGTGGAAGACCACGAGATCATCGAGGCGGTTGAGGAACTCCGGTTTGAAATAGCGTTTCGATTCCTCGAGGATCTTCGCCTTCATGCCCTCGAAATCAGATTCGTCCGCATTCATCGCGCCGAAGCCGAGCGAGGTCTGGCGCTTGATCGTCGAGGCGCCGACATTCGAAGTCATGATGATAATCGTATTGCGGAAATCGATCTTCCGGCCCAGCGAGTCGGTGACCGTGCCGTCCTCGAGGATTTGCAGGAGCAGGTTCATCACGTCCGGATGGGCTTTCTCGACCTCGTCGAAAAGCACCACCGAATACGGCCTGCGGCGGACGGCCTCGGAAAGCTGGCCGCCTTCCTCATAGCCGACATAACCCGGAGGCGATCCGATCAGGCGGCTGGCGGTGAATTTCTCCATGTATTCAGACATGTCGATCTGGATGAGCGCCTCCGCGTCGCCAAACATGAACTCGGCGAGGTTGCGGGCGAGATAGGTTTTCCCGACACCCGTAGGGCCGAGGAAAAGGAACGAGCCGATGGGGCGCTTCGGATCCTTGAGGTCGGCGCGGGAGCGGCGGAGCGCCTTGGAAATGGCGATGACCGCTTCGTTCTGGCCGATCACGCGGCCTTTGAGCTCGTCCTCCATTTTCAGGAGCTTTTCGGTCTCCTTCTGCTCCATGCGCTGCAGCGGCACGCCCGTCCATTTCGATACGACCGACATGATGTCCTGATCGTCCACGATGACGACCTTCTCCTCGGAGGAGGCGCGCCATGCTTTCAGCGTTTCCTCGAGGTGCTTCTTGGCCTGCTTTTCGTCGTCGCGGAGGGCGGCGGCTTTTTCGAAATCCTGGGCGGAAATCGCAGCGACCTTCTCGCGGAGAATCTCCTCGATTTTCAGCTCCGCTTCCTTGATGGTAGGCGGGCACTTGGAACTGGGATCGTTATGATGATCTAAAATGAAAGATTGGAACGCAATATTTTCGGCACTACCAGATGAGGAGCAAGATAAACTTGCTCTGTTAAGATTAGTGGAGTGTAGTAATGGCGTCATCCAACACTCTTTTCGCAACGGGGATGAGGACGCACTCTCCCCAGAAGAAACCAGAATAGCAATGAAGTTCAGTATGGGATGTATGAAAACTCAATCAATCCCTCTGGGAGATGAGGTGATTACATTCGCACCAGAAACTGCAGAAATAATGAGAGAAGTGCGAGAACTTTATATTTCTGGATTCAAACAACAGAATGATGAAGACTATGAAGAGTTTATGAGAGCATCTGTCGCAAATCTAAATGCGATTGGTAAATATCGCATTCTTGATGCCCGACAAATATTATTTGATAACTTATATGAAATACCAGTGCATTGCCTGGATTGGGGGATTTCTTATATTTTTGGTCTGATGTCCTGGAAATAAAA
>CAMBTF010000240.1 GCA_945870545.1 Akkermansia muciniphila | reverse complement strand
TGAAAGTAAGGATATTTGTAGCAAATTTCATATCATCTATTTGGTTTGAGTTGATTTTTATCAATTACTATAAGTTATAAGTTTGAATAAGTAGAAGGAGGTGTGAGGTTAATGGAAGCGGAACCTACTTTTCTTTGGACAAAGATCGCTGTTGTAATTGGCGTAGGATCTGAGGCCAGACCAGGGGTGGAGGCATTCCTCCATACGCCACTCCCGTTTAAAAAGTATCGGGTATAACCACCCGCGCCATTAGGCACCCATACGACATCCGCGCTATTCACCGAATTATTCCTCGCCAGAGTTGCTGATAAACCGGAATTTTGAAGAGTAGCTCCCGCAGGATAAATGGTGGATACGAAATTGAACCCTTGAACGATAGCAGACTTGCTGGGAGTTGTTTTGACTTGGCCTGTCAGAGAAAGATCAACGGATTGAGAGGACTTGCGCTGAACGAAAACTGCATCGACATAAACAATGGGGGTATTTGGAGCAAGACCAGGAGATGTGGCATTTCTCCAAGCGCCGGCGCTATTCTGGAAATACCGAGTGTAGCCTCCCAATCCATCAGGAACCCAGACGACATCTGCGCTGTTAACGGAATTGTTTTTCGCTAAAACTGATGTGGTAGTGCCGAAAATTTCTTCGAGTGTTGCGGCTTTTCTGAGGACGTAAGAATCGCCGATGACAACGCCTGCGGTCTGCAAGTTACCTGTTGTGTTCAAATTTACACCCGAACCGGAACCCACTTCCACTATTTGATTTGCCGCAGTGCCGCTACCGATTTCGAGAGTGTAAAGAGCACCAGCGGTTAGGATTGTAGAAAAATTCTTTGTGGAATCCGACACAGTGGTCGTCCCTACCGCTGTGAACGTACCACTGGTTGTAGGCGGCAATTGCAAAGTAATCCCGATTGGATTAAAGCCTTGAACCAAGGTCTGAGTCACATACCCACTTGGCTTGGAGTAAGCGGGTTGAGCATACAAAGAGTTGGAAGCGACAAGCGCAACCAGAGCAGTGAGAGGGATGAGTGTTTTCATGGCGAGCAAGTGGTAGCAGGATTAGATTGGATAGTCTAGGATGTTCGGGGGGGGGACGGGCGTGACATGTTCGTCACTTTCTTTACAAAACCTTGCCTTGATATAGAGGGTGAAGGGGGGATCGGCAAGGAGAAAATGCGAGGGGGGAAGATTTTTTTGGGGGCTGGGTGGGGAATCGGATCAGGAATGCGGCAGAGGCTGATGCCCGGCATTGGGAGCGTGGCAGATTCCAATTGCTCCTTGTGAGAAGAAGCCGGCCGGAGGCGCGGCTCTACAGCATTCGCTCAGGCGGGCCAGTGGGTGAGGTTTTTGAGGAGGGTGAGGCGGGCCTCGATTTCCTGGCGGGTGAGGTGGGCTAGGCGGTTGGCGGAGAAGGCCTCGCAGGTGAAGGAGGCGACGACGGAGCCGTAGGCGATGGCGCTGCGGATGTCATCGAAGGAGAATTCCGCTTTGCCAGTGGAGGCGAGGTATCCGGCGAGGGCGCCGAGGAAGGAATCGCCAGCGCCGGTGGGGTCGGCGACCTCGGTGAGCGGGAAGGCGGCGCAGCGGAAGAGGGCAACGCCCGGGAGAGAGGGAAGGTGGGATCCGGGGAGGGGGGGATTGCTGAGATGCTTCTCATTCGAGAACAAAATCGCTCCGAACTCCCCTAGCTTGATGATGACGTGGCGCGGCCCCTTTTCCAGCAGGCGCTGGCCGGCGACGATGAGGTTAGAGGTTTCGCAGAACTCGCGGGCTTCGGATTCGTTGATGACTAGGAGGTCGATGCGGAGGAGCACCTTGTGGAGGTCGTCGTTGGCGATCGTGATCCAGAGATCCATGGTGTCGGCGGCGATGAAGGGTTTCTCCGCCGTGAGCTGATCCATCATCTGGAGCTGGTTGACGGGGTGCATGTTGGCGAGAACGACGATGGGCGCGGACGCGGCGGCGGCGGGAACTTTGGGAGTCCAGTCCTCGAGGACGTTGATGGCGACGGCGAGGGTGTCGCGGGTGTTCATGTTCTCGTGGTAGGAACCGGTCCATGAGAAGGTATCGCCTTCCGAGCGTTCGAGGCCGGCGGTGGAAATGCCGCGCGAGGCGAAGAGATCGAGGTGCTCCTGGGGGAAATCCTTGCCGATGATGCCGACGAGATGGATGGGGGAGGTAAAATAGGAGGCGGCGAAACCGGTGAACGAGGCGGAGCCGCCGAGCAGGTTTTTCCCTTCCGCGGTGGGAGTTTTGATGTGGTCGATGGCGATGGAGCCGCCGATGAGGATGGGGGTGTTGGTGTCGGACATACGGGGGTTCTAAATTTCAAATCTCAAATTTCAAATCTCAAATGGAGAATTAGAGGGGAAAAGGGTTGCCGGGTTGGGTGGTTGGTGGTGGATTCATGGACATAAGGACTACTACACCGTGACGGCGGTGGACATGGCGGCAAACCTCGATCCAAAAGGGAAGAAAAAATGAGGATTCAACAACGAAGTGACACAGATAAGCACGGATTGCGAACGGTATTGACTGCTTCCTTTCATGACCTGGTGGGGATAGACACAAAGTCCTTTCCCATTCACATCCATCTGCGTTCATCTGCGCTTGAATTTTTCTTCTACGCCCCAAACTCCGCTCTGCGCTGCACAGGGAATTCTAGTGACAGAATGTTTCCCCGACCAACTGGGAATTCAAGTCCCAGCCACGGTTTACTGGCATGAGCGCGGGAAAAGGCATGCTGCTCGGCTTGCCGGAGCGTTGGGATGAGGCGTGTTTCGCCGTGCCAGCGGTTCGTGCGCTGGAGAATTCGGGTTTGCTTGGCGGGTTGGTGTTGCGAGAGGAGCAGTCGGAGTTCTGGAGGACGGTGAGCGGGCTGCCGCAGGTGGTTTTTTCGGAAAAAACCGGATGGAGGAAGCTCGCCGAGGAGCTTTCCGGGAGCTGGGAGGCTTCGCTGGTATGGGAGGACGGGATCGCGGCGAAGGCCTTTGCGAAAGCGAAAATCGCGAAGCGGCTAGGGCCGGAGAAAGCGGTTCCTGGGAAGCTGCTGACGTATCCGTTGGATGTGGCGGAGGGCTCGACGGAGCACCGGGTGCGGCTTTATCTGAAAACATGCGAGCGGATGGGCGTGGCGGTGGATAGGCCGGAGTTTTTCGCGCCGGTGGATCTGGGCATATCGCCGGAGCCGGGGACGGTGCTGCTGTGCCCGGGATCGGATTTCGGCGTGAGCCACGAATGGCCGCTCGATCGCTGGCAAGAGGTCGGTGAGTCGTTGCGAGCGGAAGGGCGGCGGATCACGGTGGCGGATGTGGCCGGCGGACGGGGGCTGGGGAAAATCTTGGCGGAGCGGCTGGGCGACGGGACGGAATTTTTCCATGCGGAGCCGTTGGCGGGGGCGCTGCCTTTGCTGGCAGTGTATGAGCTGACGGTGGCGGCGGACGGCTCCCTCCCCCACCTCGCGGCTCATGCTGGATCAACCTGTGTGACCCTTTTCGGCCCCAACGATGCGGTGTGGAAGCGCCCGCTCGGGAAACGGCACAAGGTGGTCAAGCGGCATGTGGAATGTGCACCGTGTCTCTTGGGGAAATGCCTTATGGACGGCCGCTGCCAGAAAGAGCTGGAGGTGGCGAAGGTGCTGGTGGCGGCACTTGGCTGCTCTACCGTCTGAGGAGCAACGCAGGCGTTCGGCGATTCGCCAGGCAGGCCGGAAAGGAACCGTGGTTTAGAAACCACGTCTGCAATGGGAGCGAGCTTCGCTAGCGATTCGCCGCGCAGGACGCGAAAGGAACCGTGGTTTAGAAACCACGTCTGCAACGGGAGCGGGCTTCGCTAGCGATTCGCCGCGCAGGACGCGAAAGGAACCGTGGTTTAGAAACCACGTCTGCAACGGGA
>CAMBTF010000239.1 GCA_945870545.1 Akkermansia muciniphila | reverse complement strand
GGTCGGCGTCCTGTTTGGCGAGCGCCTGGGCCCAGTAGAGGGCGAGGTAGAAATGGGAGCCGCGGTTGTCGATCGTGCCGAGCTTGCGGCCGGGTGAGCGGTCGTTTTCGAGGAAAAGGCCGGTGGCGGCATCGAGGGTTTCGGCGAGGACTTTTGCCTTGGCGTTGCCTTCTGTGTCCGCGAGGTGCTCGAAGGAGGCGGCGAGGGCGAAGAACTCGCCGAGTGAATCCCAGCGCAGGTAGTTTTCCTGGGTGAACTGCTCGACGTGCTTCGGTGCGGAGCCGCCCGCGCCCGTTTCAAACAAGCCGCCGCCGTTCATCAGCGGAACGATGGAGAGCATCTTCGCGGAAGTGCCGACCTCGAGGATGGGGAAGAGGTCGGTGAGGTAATCGCGCAGGACGTTGCCGGTGACGGAGATGGTATCAAGACCTTGCACGATGCGCTCCAGTGTTTTCAGGCAGGCGGCGGCGGGTGGAAGGATGGTGATGTCGAGGCCGGCGGTGTCGTGGTCGGCGAGATAGGTTTTCACCTTGGAAATGATTTCCGCGTCGTGGGCGCGGGCTTCATCGAGCCAGAAGATCGCGGGCGTGGCGGAGAGGCGGGCACGGGTGACGGCGAGTTTCACCCAATCGCGGACGGAGGCATCTTTGGTCTGGCAGGCGCGCCAGATGTCGCCTGCTTCGACTTCGTGCTCGAAGAGGATTGATGATTGTTGATCCGACTTCGCCAAGGCTTCGACGGACAGGTTGTTGATTGTTGATACTCGGATTGTTCCGTCCTTGGGGATCTCGAAGGTTTTGTTGTGAGAGCCGTATTCCTCGGCGGCCTTGGCCATGAGACCGACGTTGGGGACGGAGCCCATGGTCTTGGGATCGAGTGCGCCGTGCTCACGGCAGAAGTCGATGACGGTCTGATAGACGCCGGCGTAGGAGGAATCCGGGATCACGGCGAGTGTGTCCTGGAGTTTCCCGGCGGCGTTCCACATCTGGCCGGAAGTGCGGATCATGGCGGGCATGGAGGCATCGACGATGACGTCGGAGGGGACGTGGAGGTTGGTGATGCCCTTGTCGGAATTCACCATGGCGAGCGCGGGGCCGTCCGCGTAAACCTTCGCGATGTCCGCCTCGATCTCCGCTTTCTTTTCGGCGGGGAGGGATTGAATTTTGGAAACGAGATCGCCGAAGCCGTTGTTGTAGTCGATGCCGAGGGGGGCGAGGGTTTCGCGGTGTTTCGCAATGAGATCGCGGAAGAAGACTTTCACGGCGTGGCCGAAAATGATGGGGTCGCTGACCTTCATCATGGTGGCTTTCATGTGGAGGGAGAGCAGGATGCCGGAGTTTTTCGCCTCGGCGATCTGCTCATCGAGGAAACGGGTGAGCGCGTCCTTGGAGAGGAAGGTTCCATCGAAGATCTCACCGGCGAGGAGCGGGGTGGATGCCTTGAGAACGGTCACTGAGCCATCGGCGGCGACGAGTTCGATCTTCGCATCGGTGGCGGCGGGGACGGTAACGGATTTCTCGTTGGAGAAGAAATCGCCCTTGCCCGCCATGGTGCCGACCTTGGTTTTCGAGTCCTTGCTCCATGCGCCCATGGAGTGCGGGTGTTTGCGGGCGTAATCCTTGACGGCTTTTGGCGCGCGGCGGTCAGAGTTACCCTCACGCAGGACAGGATTGACGGCGGAACCCATGACCTTCGCGTAACGGGCGCGGGTTTCCTTTTGCTCATCGGTGGAGGAGTTTTCCGGGAAATCGGGGATGGGGAAACCTTTTCCCTGGAGCTCGGCGATGGCTTCCTTGAGCTGTGGGACGGAGGCGGAGATGTTCGGAAGCTTGATGATATTTGCGTCCGGAAGAAGGGTCATTTTTCCCAACTCGGCGAGATGGTCGGGGATTTGTTGGTCGGCGGTGAGGAGATCGGGAAATTGGGAAAGGATGCGACCAGCGAGGGAGATATCGCGGGTTTCCACGGTGACACCGGCCGGTTTCGCGAAGGCCTGCACGATGGGGAGGAAGGAGTAGGTGGCGAGCGCGGGTGCCTCGTCGGTCTTGGTGTAGATGATGGTGCTGGGCATGTCGGTGGAGTGCGGGGTGTTTTTAGGTGAAGGGTCGGGCGGGGTCAAGGTAGGTATGGAGCTTATGGAATTGGCGGTTGCGGAGCGGGGGGGCGGGTGTCATTTTCCACACATGAAAGTAAGATTCGGTTCGGCGCTTTTCGCCTTCGCTTTGGCTTCGGGGCTGGGTTTCGGCCAGGATGAGGAAGCGAAACCCAACATCCCCGAGGATTTGCTCGATGATGCGCATGTCCGCGAGGAACTGGGCGTGAACGAGTTCACCGCGCCCTCGATCTCCAAGCTTTTCGAGACGCTGGAGTTCCTCATGCCGCTGCCGCTGATGGAGATGGAACGTGCGCCCGATGAACGTATGCCGCTGGATCGTGCGGATTTGGCCATCGAGCTGGGCTTCCTGATCGCTGATGGTTTCCTGATCGTGCAGGCCGGGCAGATGGATAAAGTGGAAAAAATGGCGACCGACCTGACCCGTTACGGCAAGGCCCTGGGTGCCGGCGACCGTATTAACCGCCACGCGGCGGCTCTTCTGGAAAGCGCGAAGAAACAGAACGTGGCGCAACTCAAAAAAGAGCTGGCGGCCACGCAGAAGGATGTCGAGATCGAGTTGGTGACATTGCGCGATGCGGATCTGGCGCATTTAATTTCTCTGGGCGGATGGATCCGCGCGCTGGAGGTTTCCACCGTCGCGGTGGACAAGCAGTTTTCCCCCGAACGCGCTAGCAAGGTGATGCGCGAGGACATCGCGGATTATTACACGGAGATCCTAGCGGGGCTTGAGCCGAGGATTTCCGAAAGACCGAACTACCTTGAGATCCGCGACCTGCTTTCCGGCCTGCGAAATGAAATGGTGATCGCGGACGGCGAGGAGCCGACCGTGGAAAAGGTGAAAGAGATCCGTGAGCAGGCCGCGAAACTGGTGACTCTGGCCTTACAAAGGCAGGAGTAAGAAAACCCTAAACTTTAAATTTTAAATCCTAAGGAAGATGCAGAGAGTCGCGGTATTGGGGTTGGGGATCGTGGGCTCGCGGGTGCGGGAGAGGCTGCTGGCGGCGGCTTATCCGGTGACCTGCTGGAGCCGCACGCAACGCGGGCTGGATGGCGAGAAGGATTCGCCGGAGGAAGCGGTGAAGGAAGCAGATTTGGTGTCGGTCTATCTGAAAGACGCGCCGATGGTGCGGGAGGTTTTCGAGAGGGCGAAAGCGGGGCTAAAAAGCGGCGCGATCGTGCTGAACCATTCCACCATTGATCTTGCGACGACGCTCTGGCTCGCCGAACAATGCGCGGCGAAAGGCTGCGATTTCATCGACGCGCCGTTCACCGGCAGCAAGGACGCCTCGGCCGCCGGGCAGTTGCTCTACTACACCGCCGGGAATGAGGAGCTGGTGGAAAGTGTTTCCGATTTCCTAGCGGTGAGTTCGAAAGGCCGCATCCACTGCGGCGAGATCGGCGCGGCTACGGTCACGAAACTGGCCACGAACCTGATCTCCGCCTGCACAGTGCAGGCGATGTCCGAAGCACTAGCCATCGCGGCACGACATGGCGTGGCTCCGGAAATTTTCACCGAGGCGGCGATCCGTAACGGCAGCGGCTCCCCGCTCATGGCGATGAAATATCCCGGCATCCTCAAGGGCGATTTCGAGCCGCATTTCACCATGGCAAATATGTGGAAGGACAGCCGCTACGCCCTCGCGCTCGCAGAGTCGGCGGGCGTGAATTTGCCCGCGATCACGGCGGTTTCCGCTCGTATGGGCGAGATGTGCGCGGAAGGTTCCGGCGAGCTGGATTTCTCGGCACTCGCCAAGGCTTATGAAAGCTGACCTCGGTAAAAAACCTGG
>CAMBTF010000238.1 GCA_945870545.1 Akkermansia muciniphila | reverse complement strand
GATCACGAATTTCAAGGGCGAGTTGGACGCATGGATCAAGCACACGCAGGCGCAGAAATACAACGGCAAAGCCGCACCGCGCATTGTGCTGGTCTCGCCCATCGCTTATGAAAACCTGTCGAAATCCCGCGATCTGCCCGATGGCCGCTGGGAGAACTCAAACCTCGCGCTCTACACCCAGGCGATGGCCGAGGTGGCGAAGACTACGGGTGTCGAGTTCGTGGACGTTTACAAACCGACCCACGACCTCTACCCGACCCTCCAAAAACCCTTCACCCGCAACGGCTTCCTGCCGAACGACGACGGATACCGCCTGCTCGCCGAAATGCTTGTGAAAGCGATCTACGGCGATGCGCCTGTGAAAACGAAAGCATCACCGAAGGATATCCTCGCCGCCATCGCGGACAAGGAGTGGTTCTGGTTCAACGATTTCCGCATGCTCAACGGCGTCCACGTCGATGGCCGCCGCTACAATCCTTTCGGCCCGCAGAACTACCCCGATGAGAAGAAGAAAATCCGCCAAATGATCGATCTGCGCGATCAGGCGACATGGGCGCTGGTGAGCGGGAAATCCTTCGATCTCGCCGCCGCGGACAAGGCGACTCACGCCCTGCCGCCCGTGCAAACCAACTACCAGCCGAGCAATAAGAACGGCACCACCGAATATAAATACGGCGAGGAGGCGGAAAAGACGCTCACCACTCCCGAGGGATACCAAGCGAAGCTTTTCGCCTCCGAAAAGGAATTCCCGAACCTCGCAAACCCGATGCAGATTTCCTTCGATAACAAAGGCCGCCTATGGGTCGCTACCATGCCGACCTACCCGCATTACCGTCCCGGTGATCCGCTGCCGGATGACAAGCTGCTCATCTACGAAGACACGAACGGCGACGGCAAGGCCGACAAGGAAACCGTGTTCGCAGACAAGCTCCACCTGCCCATCGGGTTTGAATTCGTACCCGGCGGCGTGTATGTCTCGCAAGAACCGCACTTGGTTTTCCTCGGGGATACGGACGGCGACGACAAGGCGGATGTCCGCGAGGTGGTGCTGACCGGTTTCGACTCGCACGACACCCACCACGCAATCAGCGCCTACGCCGCCGATCCCTCCGGCGCATTCATGTTATGCGAGGGTGTTTTCCTCCACTCCAACGTGGAAACCCCTTATGGCCCGGTGCGCGGGGTGGATGGCGGCTTCTACCGTTTCTGCCCGCAGAAAACCAAGCTGGAGCGCACGATCCAGATGAGTATCCCGAACCCATGGGGCTTCGCTTTTGATGATTGGGGTCAGGATTTCCTCATCCACACCTCCGGCCCACCATGGAACTGGGCGCTGCCCGTCTCGCTCAAACCACCTTATGGCGCGAAAGCCCCCGCCACTGCCGATCTCGTTCCGAAAGGACAATCGGTGCGCCCGACCTCCGGCCTTGAGTTCGTTTCCTCCCGTCATTTCCCCGACGAGGTGCAGGGCGATGCGCTGATCGGGAACTGCATCGGTTTCCTCGGTATCAAGCAGCACTCGATCGCCGACGACGGCACCGGCTACAAGACCAGCTTCCGGCACAACCTGTTGCAATCCTCGGATGGAAACTTCCGCCCTGCTGATTTCGAGTTTGCCCCAGACGGATCGCTTTACGTAATCGACTGGCACAACGTCCTCATCGGCCACATGCAGCATAACGCCCGTGACCCACTTCGCGACCACGTCCACGGCCGCATCTACCGCATCACCTATCCCGCACGTCCGCTGGTGAAACCCGCCGCCGTGGATGGTGCACCCATCGCCACTCTCCTTGAAAACCTCAAGCTCCCCGAATACCGCAGCCGTTACCGCAGCCGCCGCGAACTGCGCGAGCATCCGGTGGAACACGTGATCCCCGCCGTGCAGAAATGGGTCGCCTCGCTCGATGCACAAGATCCGAACCATGCCCACCAGCAGCTTGAGGCTCTCTGGGTCACATGGGGCATGAACGCCGTGGATACCGACCTGCTCCGCAAGCTCATCACCCATGCCGACCACCGCGTTCGTTCCGCCTCCGTGCGTGTGCTCCGCTACAACTTCGACAAAATTCCCGACTCCCTCGAGCTTCTGAAAAAGGCGGCTGCCGACGAGCACGGTCGTGTGAGGCTGGAAGCGGTCATCGCCGCCACATGGTATGATAAGCTCGAGGCGCTGGAGGTCGTGACTATTGCGCAGGCCAAAGGCACGGACGGATGGAGCAAAGCCCCCGCCGAAGCCGCCGCCGCAAGGCTGCAGGGCAAGGCGCAAAAAGAGGAAGTGGAAAACCCCTTGCCGCCCATCCCGGAATATCTGACCTCTGCGGAAAAAGAAGCCTTCAAAGCAGGCCACGAGGTCTATTTCCGCGACGGCCACTGCGCCACCTGCCACCAGAAGGACGGCAAGGGTCTCGACCCCGCTTTTCCACCTCTGCACGACAGCATCTTCGTCCACGGCAATCCCGAGCGCCTGATCAAACTGACCCTTCACGGCGTGATGGGTCCCTTCGAACTCCACGGGAAAAAGTACGACGGCCAGGTGCCGATGACTCCCTTCGGTGGCATCATCAATGACAAGGAAATGGCGGCCGTCCTCACTTACGTCCGCAACACCTACGGCAACAAGGCCAGCGCCATCACCCCGGAGCAGGTTGCGAAAGTTCGTGAGGCTACCAAGGATATGAAAGGTTTCTATCAGATGGACGCCCTGCTGAAGGAGCATCCGCTGGAAAAATAACCCCTGTGACTACTGGCCGCTGGCAACGGCGGCCATGTAGATGTCCTCGCGGTAAAGGCGCGAAAGCGAACCGCACGAAATCTCCGGCAGGTTGCCCGCGCTGCGCAGGCCAGCCAGTGTCCATGACGCTTTGTCGGTGGAGGGACGGTTTGCGCCTTCTCCATGAAAAATGTGAAACGCCGGACTCGAAGCTTTTCCCACACCGTTGAAAAAATCCCCACCTAGGCTGTTGCGTAGGATTTCATCCGCCTCACCGGTGAAATCGCGCTTCGCAAGGATCGCGATCAGATCCTCGCGGAATGCCGGATCCTGGCACATCCGGCAACTCTCCAGAAGAGCGGCGGTTAGCTTAACGGCATCGGCTTTCCGCTCTTGCAAGAATCCTCCGGAAACGAGCAGCACATTTCCCGGATGACCGTAGGAAATATCCACCGAGGTGGCCGGAGACCAGCCATCGCCACCGAGTATCGCCACGGTATTATACGGCTCATCGGCACAATACCCGTCGATGGTTCCCGACTTGAGGTTGTCTGCCATGAGGGGAGGAGGGAGAGTGATGATCTCAATATCAGTATCCAACAGACCGTGACGCGTGAGCCACGCATGAAGTAGGACACTGTGCGAAGAGAGCCGGTGGGTGGTGGCAAGGGTGAAGGGGCGGTTGCTCTTCCAATGATTCTTTAGAAACTTTTTGAGTCCCGCCCCATCGCCGATCTCCGCATAGGGAAGCCTGGTGGAAAGGGTGATCGCGTTGCCATGTAAATTCAGGATCAGGGGCACACCTACCTCACACCGCAGATCTGAAAGCCCGTAACCGAGGGCGAAGGCGATGCCGGCGATGGCTTGCGCTGCGTCTAGATCACCATAAAAAAGACTGTCACGCACCGTCGCCCATCCCAGCTCCCGTTGCAGCCTGACATTCAGCCCGTAGCGCTCGAAGATCCCCGCTTCTTGTGCGACTGCCAAAGGAGCGCAATCGATAATCGGCACATATCCGAGACGAATAGGGTAGGGCATGTGCGGACATAAGCGGATCGAGTGCCAATTTTCGACCTTTGGCACATGCGGTGCTTAATCCGTTCATGGACAATGAATTAAGCCGCTGATTATGGATTGGGTACCTGACTTGCGGCAATTGAGGGCGCTGGTTGCCGTCGTCGAGGAGGGCAGCTTCACGCTGGCTGCGCGTAAGCTTTT
>CAMBTF010000237.1 GCA_945870545.1 Akkermansia muciniphila | reverse complement strand
CGAGGATGCCTACTATCAGGCTCTCTGCTGCCAATTGATCCTCAGGCTTTGAGCTGTGTTCATAGGCTTGAACGGCCCCCTCGACCATGTCGCGCCAAACCTTCTCTTCGTCAACCACCACCTTCTTCAGAGCAGTATCATCAGCGTGGCAAGAAGAAATTGCCAGGATGACTTTGGTTTTGGTTTACTAGGTATGGAAGGTGAGGTCATTTTCGTTTGGCTCGGTTGTTGTTAGATCGTCTGCCAAAAGTGCTTTCGTTTTCGAGAACAGAAATTTTAACCACGGAGGGCACGGAGTTCACAGAGTTAAGATGTGGTAATGAATTTTTACGAACGGACTTTTGGCAAATGGTCTAGATCTGGGATAGAACCGCCCGACCCGAAGGCCGGACGGAATGCTAGAAATTTGCTTTTTCACCTATCCCGGACGATACGGCAAGGTCGGATCAGCTTGCCTGTCGTCTTGTCCGCCGACCTGTCCGCCGACCTGTCCGCCGACCTGTCCGCCGACCTGTCCGCCGACCTGTCCGCCGACCTGTCCGCCGTAGCCTTGGCGTAGGAGGAAGCCTTGGCGTAGGAGGCGGTAAAGACGGGAGGGTGGGGAAATTCCCCTTTTTTCTCAAGGCTTGGCGGCGCCTGCCTGCGCCTTTTGCCGCACGGGCACCTGCACCTCCATCCATTGGTGTTCAAACGGAGCGCCAGGTCCATTGTACATCAGGCTGCGCGGGTCGCCAGTCGGCTCCCATGCATCCTGCCCAGCGAACCACTGTTGCAGCGCCTCGAGGCCCTGTTGGACGACTCCCGACCCGTACGCGCCTTTCATGCCGATCGAGACCACTACGATCTCCGGGACATCGACCACCTTCACCTGCCCGTCCTTGCCCGCCTGCCCCATATCCGACTTGCGGTATAGGAAGCTCACTGTCCAATCGCCGTCGGTCAGCGGAACTTTGGTGAGCGGCTTATCGTCGCCGCCGCGCCGGTATTCCATCTCCACCGGACTGGTCATCTCGATCTCCTGTTTCTTGATGTGATTGAAGAGCGGAAAGAAACTCTTAATCATGCCCATGTCGCTCGCTCCCTTGCCGCTGAGTTCCGCGCGGCGAACGGCAGGATATGTCTTCAGTTCGATCATCTCGGGCGGGGTGGGCGCGGGATAGCCCTCGGGCAACGGGGTTTCGATCCCCACGCCCGCCTCGGCCAGCTGGTACTGCCCATCCGCCAATTTCGGCTTAACGCCCGCGTCCCCGACCAGGCGAATCGCTTTACCAGGCTCCGGTGCACCCTTCGGTTGCAAGGCTCGCTGCGGAACGACAGCTGCTTTGGCGATGCCCTTCGCCCCTGCTTTGCTTTCCGCGCTGACGGGCGAGATGAGGGCAGATAATCCGAGTGCGATTGTGCTTAGTATTGATTTCATGGTTCTGTGTTGGTTTGTAGGCCGCCTGGCGGCATCAATCATGTATTCGACCGATTTCGTTTTTTGGATTCAAAAAAGTGACTTTTTTCAGATGAGGTGCAGAAGGGTTTGGTATGAATGACGGCTGCTGTATCGGTAGCCCATGCTCACCAACGACGTAGTGGGACTGCAAGTCCCGGCCACATGTGAATCATACGCCTTGCCAGCCGAGTTTTTGCCGCAGCGCCTCGTAAAACGAGGTGCCTTCCAGAAGCAATAGCTGGAAAGAGCGGTCGGATTTTTTCACCGTTACGCGGTCGCCTGGATCGATGCGGGTTGTATCGCGGCCATCGACGGTGAAAAGCATGGGGCCGTCATCCGCTCGCTCCGGCGAGATCTGGATTTCCACGTCATCGGAGAGGACTAGGGAGCGCTGGCTGAGGCTGTGCGGGCAGATCGGAGTGATGACCATAACCGAGGCCAGCGGAGCAATCAGCGGGCCGCCGGCGGAAAGCGAATAGGCGGTGGAGCCCGTCGGCGTCGCCACGATGAGCCCGTCGGCACGGTAGCGGTTGAGCCACTCGCCGTTGACCATGGCCTTGAGGGTCACTAGGCGCCCGGTTTCGCCCCTCGCCATGGTGACCTCGTTGAGCGCGTGGTAAACAACGGTCGATCCATCCCCGCGGAACACCGTAGCCTCGAGCAACATGCGGGGGCTGATTGAGAAGCGCCCCTCCGTCACTGCGTCGGCGAAGCGCCCGATATCGGCGTCCGTGCAGGTGGTGAGGAAGCCGAGCGTGCCGATGTTGATCCCGGCGACAGGTTTATCGAATTTTCCAAAACGGGAAACTGCGTGCATCATGGTGCCATCGCCGCCGAGTACAGCCGCCAAGTCCACTTGCGCGGCGAAATCCCCCGCGAGGACTCCGCCGGACTCGCCTGCCATCGTCGCGGTGTCGCGCTCCAAGACACACTCGCAGCCACGGGCCTCCAGCGCCGTCCGCAAGGCTAGCATTGTTTTTAGTCCCCCGGTCTTCTGCGGGTTGAGCAATATCCCTACCTTCACATGAACAGGCTGACGGGTTTTTCCGCTGATGACAAGAACCTAACGGCGTGCAGGTGGGAAAGTCATCTGCCCAGAAGCCGCTTCACGGTGGGGACGATCTGATCCAGATCCTCGACGACCACGAACTGGTTGTCATCGCACCAATGGTGGAGAACCTTGATCAGGGGTGTCCAGAATCTGGCACCTCCCGCGTCTTCGCGATTGAAGACGACAACCGGTTTTCCCGCCATGCCCTGGTTGCCCTGATGTTTGAAGATCATCAGGGCGAGCATTTCCTGCACGGTTCCCGCTCCGCCGGGAAAGATCACGAAAGCAGCCGAGCGCTCGATCATGATTTCCATGCGGGTGTAGATATCGGGCTTGAGCCAGAAACTGGACAGGCCTTCGGGCAAGCCCTCGAGTTCGATGATGTGGGGGACGTTCGATCCCCCTGTCCAGCCGCCTGCTTCGACGGAGCCGCGCACGACCTCACCCATGATCCCGGATTTCCCGGCGCCCGTGATGCAACCGAAACGGCTCTCCGCCAGGAGTCTTCCCAGTGTGAAGCCGTCTTCCAGATAATCGCGTTTTTCGATCGTTGCGGAGCAGAACACGCAGACGTTGCCGATATTGTCATCGGGCTCGGGTGTCTCGAAAGATTCCCCGCCGCTTTTGCCGTTTTTTTCACGACCCACTTCCGGCAGGCCCTTGCCGCGGGCGTGCTCAAGCAACCCGAAGACCTCATCGACACGTTCCGCTTCCAGGAGGTAATCGCGGGCGTTCTGATTCACTGTGCCGAGGGCGTTCAGATGATCCAGCAACTCGTAGAGCGCCGTCCACGATTTGTCGGAATTCAGCAGCACGGTGGGCTTGCCCTCCAGGTTCCTATCGAGCGTCTGGTATCCGACAAAGATGGAGATCGCCTTGAACAGATCCTCAAGGGTCGCGCCCGGCGTGAACACAAAGGCGTCGGCCTCGATGATTTTTCTCTCGATGTTTGAGAGGGTGATCTGCTGGTCGCCGTTGGAGTTGTATAAATCCCAGCCCTTGCTGAAAAGTTCGTAAAGCAGGCGGGCGCGGATCTCCCTGTTCGGATCTTTCGTGTCTTTCACTGTCCCCGCCAATCTCACCTTCGCCATCGTCGTGTTGCTTTTAAAATTCCTGAAACACGCCGTTGCTCTCGACTCGACGCTTTCCGGGCGATAACCTGAACCCATGGATCGCTTTCTGCAAGCCGCGCTTGATGAGGCTCTTGAGGGACTAAGCGAGGGTGGTATCCCCATCGGCAGCGTGATAGTGCACCATGGCGAAATCATAGCTCGTGGCCATAACCGGCGCGTGCAGAAAGGCAGCGCCATCCTGCACGGGGAGATGGATGCCCTTGAAAATCTCGGACGCCAGCCACCGCGAGTTTACAGGGAATGCACGCTGTATACCACCTTGTCGCCATGCCCCATGTGCGCTGGCGCGATTCTCCTCTACGGCATCCCGCGGGTGGTGATCGGCGAGAACC
>CAMBTF010000236.1 GCA_945870545.1 Akkermansia muciniphila | reverse complement strand
GCCTACATCTACAACGCCTTCGGCACGAAGGTGACGCTTGTCGAAATGCTGCCCAACATCCTGCCCGTAGAGGATACCGAGGTCGGCGAGGCGCTTGAGAAATCCCTCACCAAGCAAGGCATCCGCTGCCTAGTAAACACCAAGGTCACTGCCACCAAGGATCTCGGCGACCGCGTGGAAATCACCGTCGAGGGACCGAAGGAAAAGGGCGTGATCTCCGCCGATGTCTGCCTCGTCGCGATCGGCATCCAGCCAGTCCTTCCCGGCGGTGTGCCGCCCGAATTGACCGACCGCGGCTACATCAAGATCGGTGACCGTTACGAAACAAACCTTCCCGGCGTCTATGCCATCGGTGATATCAACGGCCCGCCATGGCTCGCGCACGTCGCTTCCTTCGAGGCGATGCAGTGCGTCGATGGCCTTTACGTGGACGGCCACAAGCCGCGCATGGTCACGAATTTCCCCGGCTGCACCTACTGCCATCCGCAGGTCGCCTCGGTGGGAAAAACCGAGCGCGCGCTCAAGGAAGAGGGCGTGGAGTACATCGTCGGGAAAATTCCCTTCGTCGCCATCGGCAAGGCGGTCGCCGCCGGTGAGACGGACGGCTTCGCGAAACTGCTCTACGGCAAAAAGCACGGCGAGCTGTTAGGCGCGCACATCATCGGCGACAACGCCACAGAGCTCATCGCCGAAATGGGACTTGCGCTCGACCAAGAACTCACCATCGACGAGATCCACGCTACCATCCACGCCCACCCGACCATGTCGGAGGTGATCCACGAGGCCACCCTCGCCGCAGAAGGCCACGCGATCCACTTCTGAAGCAGTAGCCATGGACTGCTACAGCCCGCTGTAGCTTTCGGCCATGCAGCCCTGCTGCGAGCCGGACGGCATTGGCAAATTGCGGCGCGAACCGTGACCAGCGCTCCGCCGCGGAAGGCCACGCGATCCACTTCTGGAGCGGTAGCCATGGACTGCTACAGCCTGCTGTAGCTTTCGGCCATGCAGCCCTGCTGCGAGCCGGACGGCATTGGCAAATTGCGGCGTGAACCGTGACCAGCGCTCCGCCGCGGAGGGCCACGCGATTCACTTCTGAAGCGGCAGCCATGGACTGCTACAGCCTGCTGTAGCTTTCGGCCATGCAGCCTGCTGCGAGCCGGACGGCATTGGAACGGCTAGGCTTGTTTACTCCCAGTCCTCCGCCGTTGACAGCCCAGCCTGCGCTGAAGCTACGGCGGGCAGGCAGGCTGTCTCACGGAAAGCGGCAGAGCAGGCTGCCGCAGTCCAAGCCTACGGCGGATCACGCTACAACCCCCGCGATCTTCTCCGCCAGCCACTCCTCGTTTTCCCACGGGACGCGATGGCCCGCATCGGGTGCGATGGCGAGAGAGAACTGATCCGATAGCCCCGCCGCCTCCTCGGCGATCGCGCGGAATTTCGCATCGTTTTCCCCGGCGATCCAAAGTGTGGGGATCCTGATTTCCCGCAGCCTTTCCCACAGCGGCTGCTGGTTTCCCACCGACCAATCGACGAAGCTGCGCGCGATCTCGCGGCGGCGCTGCATGAGCTTTCCATCCTCGCGGCTGTCGCGCATCGCTCTGCCGAGGAGGGGCTGGGCGTTCCATTTTTCAATGAAGTCCTGCCACGGCAGGGTCAGCGCTTGCGTAGCCCAAACGGTGTCCGCGACACGCCGCGCCGCCGCTTCGTTGGGATCGCGGCAGCCGGGGTTTGCGGAAATGATCACCGCCGCGTCCCACGGGCCGCCCTCTAACAGGGCGTGCAGCGCGAGCCGACCGCCCATCGAGTAGCCGATGAGGATGCGCCGCGCCGCTCTGGGTATCTCGCCTTCGGCATCCGCGTTGAGCCGCTTGCCGAATTCTGGCATGGTTACACTCTCGCATTCCAGGAAGCGCCAGAGATCCACGGCGCGGGTGGAAATGCCCTTCGTGGCAAGTGCCTGCGCCAGCCCGCGCCAATCCGCTACCGCGCCGACCGCTCCATGCAGACACCAGCACTCCACCGGGGCAAGATTCACATCCCTGACTTTCGCGGCGGCTTGGAGACGCTCGTCGGTTTGCTTGGTGGTGTGTATCACCGTTTCTCCTGCGCCTCCTGGGGTTCGTCGGTGTTCTGGGTGCGCTCCTCAGTGGCGGATCGCCTTACGCCCGGACATTCTTTCCACGGCCTTTTTTCCCCCATGGCGTTTGGCTATCAGAGGAAGCCGGAAGTGTCAACCGCCCGAGGAGCGAGGGAAGCGGCGGGCGGCTTTCTTTCCCGGATTCGCGGTTGAACCGGGGCGGGGTAGGGTTCAGATTGCGCGGCGATGTGGATTTCCAAACATGACTTCGAAGACATCCGTTACGAGACGACGGAGGATGGCGCGATCGCCAAGATCACGATCAACCGCCCCGAGGTGCGCAACGCCTTCCGGCCGCTGACGGTGACGGAAATGCTGCGCGCCTTCGACATGGCGCACGAGGATCCTCAGTGCGGCGTCATCATTTTAACCGGCGAGGGCGATCTCGCCTTCTGCTCCGGCGGCGACCAGAAAGTCCGCGGCCATGCCGGATACGTCGGCGGCGACGGCGTGCCGCGTCTCAACGTTCTCGATCTCCAGAAGAAGATCCGCTCCCTGCCGAAGCCGGTTGTTGCGATGGTTGCGGGCTACGCGATCGGCGGCGGGCACGTGCTCCACGTCGTCTGCGATCTTACCATCGCGGCGGACAACGCGCGCTTTGGCCAGACCGGCCCGAAAGTCGGCAGCTTCGATGGCGGCCTTGGCTCCAGTTACCTTGCCCGCATCGTCGGCCAGAAAAAGGCGCGGGAAATCTGGTATCTCTGCCGCCAGTATGACGCGCAGCAGGCGCTCGATATGGGCTTGGTGAATACCGTCGTGCCCCTTGCCGAACTGGAAACGGAGACGATCAAGTGGTGCCGGGAAATGCTTGCCCACTCCCCGCTCGCCCTGCGCTGCCTCAAGTCCGCCCTCAACGCGGATTGCGACGGACAGATGGGGCTGCTCGATCTCGCGGGCAACGCCACCCTGCTCTACTACATGTCCGAGGAGGGTCGCGAAGGCAAAGAGGCGTTTCTCGAAAAACGCGCGCCGGATTTCTCGAAGTTTCCGAGGGTGCCGTGATTGGTTGATAAGGATTTTTCTTTCAACGCATTCAGAGGAGGTGAGAAAATTTCCTTTCATCATAGCGACGTGGTGCTTCCCTGCGTCCCATGCATGGGGCGCTGATTTTTGATCTGGATGGCACGCTGGTGGAGTCGCTGCCAGGCATCGCCGCCTCGCTGAACCGTGCGCTTGCGCGACACGGCTTGCCAGGACACGGAGATGCGGCGGTGCGGGGTTTCATCGGCGATGGAGCCCGCCTGCTCGTTACCCGCGCGATGGCTCCCAACGTGGCGGAGCCGCAGCTTGAAAGCGTGTTGCGGAGTTTTGGAGAGGATTATGCCGCCTCATGGCAAAACGGCACAGCGCCTTACCCCGGCATCACCTCCCTGCTTGCCGACCTCCGGGCACGCGGCGTGGCTCTCGCCGTGCTTTCTAACAAACCCGACGCATTTACTACGGAGATTGTCGCGAAACTTTTTCCCGAAGGCACCTTCACCGCCGTGCTTGGACACCGCGAAGGCATGCCTCACAAGCCCGCTCCGGCTGGCGCCTTGGAAACCGCCGCCGTCCTCGGGTTCGCCCCGGCAAACTGTATCCTGATCGGCGACTCCACCATGGATCTCGATACCGCCCGCAATGCCGGCATGGCATCCATCGCCGTCACGTGGGGCTACCATGACCGCGAACGCCTGCTCGGCGCGGATAGGCTGGTGGAAAACGTGGAGGAACTCGCAGCGCTGCTCGCCGATTTTTTCCCGAAGCCATCGGACGCGTGGCGGGAAATCCTCACCCACAGGCTTTCCAAACGGCTAGACTTTTGGCGACCAGCCTAACTGAGTGGCGTGTGAACCTGCCCG
>CAMBTF010000235.1 GCA_945870545.1 Akkermansia muciniphila | reverse complement strand
TCCGCCGCTTTTCGGGTTCGTGATGAAAAACGACGTAACCCGGTAGCAACTCGTCGTCCCGCAAAACAAAGCCGCCCTTGAAAGCTGTGAACCCGAAAACTATGCCCCTGGCAGCTCGATGAAGCCTTCCAGCTTCCGGATGCGGGTGGGGTGGCGCATTTTCCGCAGGGCTTTCGCCTCGATCTGGCGGATGCGTTCGCGGGTCACCTGGAACTGGCGGCCGACTTCTTCAAGCGTGCGGCTGTAGCCGTCCTTGAGGCCGAAGCGCTGTTCGAGAACCTCGCGCTCGCGTTCTGTTAGAGTGTCGAGCACGTCCTTAATCTTGTCCTTGAGCATCGAGAAACCGGCCTCTTCCATCGGATTGTCAGCGGCTTTGTCCTCGATGAAGTCTCCGAACGAGGTATCGTCCGAATCACCGACGGGAGCCTGCAGGGAAATGGGCTGCTGGGCCATCTTGAGAACGGCGCGGACCCGCTCGACGGGAAGGTGAATTTCCTCGGCGATTTCCTCGGGTGAAGGCTCGCGGCCGTATTCCTGGACGAGCTGCTTCTGCACGCGCATCAGCTTGTTGATCGTCTCGATCATGTGCACCGGGATCCGGATGGTGCGGGCCTGGTCGGCGATCGAGCGGGTGATCGCCTGGCGGATCCACCAAGTGGCGTAGGTGGAAAATTTATAACCGCGGCGGTATTCGAATTTCTCGACCGCCTTCATCAGGCCCATGTTGCCTTCCTGGATCAGGTCGAGGAAGGAGAGGCCGCGGTTGGTGTATTTTTTGGCGATGGAAATGACTAGACGGAGGTTGGCCTCGACCATCTCGGTTTTCGCCTTGAGGGCCTCTTTCATCCAACGGCGCAGCTCCATGTAAACGGGCTCGAAGGTTTTGTCGTTGAGCCAAGTGCGCTGCTGGATCTCGCGCATCTTGGTAACGAATTCCTTGTCCTCCGGATGGGTATGGAGGCGGCGGGCGTATTTGCGGAATTTGTCCATGTAGTCCTCCACCTGCTCGCAGAAATCCTCGACGATCTTCTGCTTGTAGTAGAAGCGGACGTAGATGCGGTGCATCGTGGCAATGTTTTTCGCGAAGGTTTCCTCGAGCTTCTTCTTGCCGCGGGGAGCCTTGGCGGAGAGCTGGCGGAAAATGTTATCGTTCTCCTCGTGAAGCGCTTTGAGTTGGTCGCAGAGCTTGGGTAGTCCTTTTTCGTAGCGGTCGCGGGACTCGATCTTTTTATCCAGGATGACACGGTCAAAGCGCTCCGTTTTCTTCTTCAGCTTTTCGGCGAGTTCGAGGTAGAGGTCGGTAATGAAGCCGAACTGGTGGAGGTTCTTGGAAACCTCGATCTCCGCGTCCTCGATGCGTTTGGAAATTTCCACTTCCTGCTCGCGGGTGAGAAGCGGCACCTGGCCCATCTGCTTGAGATACATGCGGACGGGATCATCGAGGATGTCGAGCTTCTGGTCGGCCTTGACCTCCTCTTCCTCGCCGTCCCCTTCGTCCTTTTTCTTGTCCTTGAATCGGTCCACCTCGGAGGCGTCGATGATGTCGAACTCCATATTGCGGAGGCGCTCCATGATGGCCTCGACGTCATCGGGATCGACGAGGTCGTTCGGCAGGATCTCGTTGATGTCGTCGTAGGTGAGGTATTCCTGCTCCTTGGCGAGCTTGATGAGCTCGCGGATCTTTTCCTGGATCTCCGGGGTGTCGATGCGGCGTTTCTCGCCTTTCTCGCCTTTCTTGCCTTTCGTAGGGGCTGGGGCCGGGGCTAAGGCTTCGGACTTCTGCGCCGCTTTTGTTTTCACATCGGGGGCCTTCGCGGCTTTCTCAGGAGCCTTGGCTGGCTTTTCCGGCGGCTTGGATGCTTTCCCGGCGGGCTTGGCCGATGTCTTCGGATCGGGGAGTTTCTTCGTAACCGCCTTAGTGACCGGCTTCGCGGCGGGTTTGGTGGCGGGTTTTGCGGCGGGCTTTGCGGCGGGCTTTGCGGCGGGCTTTGCGGCGGGCTTTGCGGCGGGCTTTGCGGCGGGCTTTGCGGCGTGCTTTGCGGCGGGCTTTGCGGCGGGCTTTGCGGCGGGTTTGGGCGCGGCTTTCTTGGTTTCAGGCTTGGCGGGAGATTTTTTGGCTGGAGCTTTTTTCGCAGGAGCAGCCTTGGAGGCGGGAGCTTTTTTTGCCGGGGCTACCTTGGGGGCGGCCTTAGTCGGCTTTTTGGCGGCGGGTTTCTTGGCGGTCGTTTTGGAAGACATGAGGTGCGAGGGAGATTGGGAACGGGATGTCCGGAGACAATTCACCCATTAGCTGGGCACACGCGAAAATTCACGGGCGGGCGGAATGAAGATGGCTACATGCAAAGCGTCAAGGCGATAGTTTTAAAAAAGAAAATTCCATGCCCGGCGGGAAAACTGGCCGCGCACAAGACACGGGGGCTGTGAATCCATATTTGCCGACTTGGAACAGTGCGATTTCTTCACTTGCTAAAACGACGGGGGCTGGGGAGTGTCGCCCGCAGCAAGCGATGAATTGGATTTTGATTCTTCCCGGAGGTGGGCAGTGAGCAGCGGATTAATTGCCCTGCTCGATGATATCAGCGCCCTGGTGAAGGTGGCGGCCGCATCGCTGGATGATGCCGGAGCACAGGCAGCCAAGGCCGGTGGCAAAGCCGCCGGGATTGTGATCGATGATGCCGCGGTGACGCCCCGCTATGTGGTGGGACTGGCCGCGGATCGGGAGTTGCCGATCATTCGCAAGATCGCGGCGGGCTCGCTGAAGAACAAGCTCCTCTTCCTGCTACCTGGCGCTCTTTTTCTCAGCTTTTTCGCGCCGTGGTCGATCACCCCGCTGCTGATGGCAGGCGGTGCGTTTCTCTGTCTGGAGGGGTATCACAAGGTGATGGATTTCCTAAAACCGGGGGATGGCGTAGCCAAGAAAAGCGCCGAGCCAACCGGGCAGGACGCGGCTGAAATCGAGGACGTAAGGGTGGCCAGCGCGATTCGGACGGATTTCATCCTCTCGGCGGAGATTATGGCGATTACGCTGGATTCGGTGGCGGCGGCGCCCATTTGGATGCAGGGCGGTGTGCTGGCGATTGTGGGAATTTTCATGACGTTTCTGGTCTACGGGGCGGTGGCGGTGATTGTGAAGGCGGATGATCTGGGCGTGGCGCTGGCGCAGACGGCCAATCGCGCTGGCCGTGCGCTGGGCCGGGGCATCGTAACAGGCATGCCGTTTTTCCTCAAAGCGCTGACCATCGTGGGGATGGTGGCGATGCTCTGGGTGGGCGGCGGGATTATGATTCACGGGCTGCATGTGCTCGGAGCGCATGCCCCGGAGGAGATGGTGCGGCACGCGGCCACAACGCTTTCGGCATCGGTGCCCGCAATAGGTGGCTTGGTGAGCTGGTTGGTGGCGGCCGGCATCGCTGCTGTGCTCGGCGTGGTCATTGGCGCATTGGTGGATCCCCTGGCGCGGAATGTAATCGCGCCAATCGTCAAGCGCGTGATGCGCGGGCGATCCTAAATAGGGTTGGCGGCGAGTCTTGGCGTGGCTGCTGCACCGTAGAACACGGCACGGGCTTTTCGCCGCCGTTCAATGGTCTACGTGCCACTGGCTTCCTGGAGCAAACGCAGGCGCTCGATGGCCGCGCCGGAAGCGATCGCCTCGCGGGCGATGCCGATCGCGTCGCCCATGTGGTCGGCGAGGCCGGCGCAGGCGAGGGCGGCCGCGGCGTTGAGTAGGACGATGTCGCACTTCGGGCCGGTGTCTATGCCGGAAAGGATGGCTTCGAGGATCGCGGCGTTGGTTTTCGCGTCGCCGCCCTGGAGGTCTTCGAGGCGGGCTTTGCGGAAACCGAAATCCTCGGGGTTGATCTCCTCGTCCTCCAGATCCTGGTAGGCGCCGGCCTTGCAGATCAGCGTGGAGCCCATCAGCGAAATCTCATCCACCGCGCGGTGGCCGGGAGCCATGCCGCTGACGACCCATGCACTTTCCCTGCCGAGGCGTTGTAAAATTTCCGCG
>CAMBTF010000234.1 GCA_945870545.1 Akkermansia muciniphila | reverse complement strand
GGATCCCGTAGTTCGCGAAGAAGCGCTGGGCGGATTGCTCCGCATGGTCGCGGAAGCCGTTCTGCGAGGCGTGCGAGAGCGAGAAATACAGATCCGAGGAACTCTCCGTGATGCCGCCCGCAAATCGCGCGCGGAAATACTCGTAAGATCCCGCCTCAGCCCGCGCCGAGTAACCCGGAGCCGAATGGCCGGTGTGCGAGAGGTAATCGATCACGCCGCCGAGCGTGGTCGAGCCGTTCGAGAGGGCGTTTCCTCCGCGCCAAATGTTGATGTGGGACGCGGCGAGGGGATCGACCGATTGCATGTCGAAGCCTCCGTCCGCGAGGTTCAGCGGGATGCCGTCCTGCATGAGGCGGATGCCGCGCCCGTGGAAGGTGCGCTGCAGGCCGGAGCCTCGGATCGAGATCCGTGCCTCGTCGGAGCCGAACCGTGGTTGCGCGACGACCCCCGGCGAGAGGAAAAAGGTTTCCGCAAAGGTCGAGGCGCGCCCTGTCAGGTAGCGATCCGCATCGACCGTTTCGGTGCCTCCGGGGATATCCGCCAGCTCCAGCCTATCCTGTTCGAGGGTCGGCTGGGTGAGTGTGGGTTCGGGGTCGGATTTGACGATGGTTCGGTCAAGGGTAGCGGGTGCCGCGAAGGCGGCGGTGGTTGTGGTGATGAATAGTAGTTGGTGAAATTTCATGATGATATGTTGGAATAGGGACGCGATGCGTCCGGGTTATTCGGTAATACAGCCACAGCCCCGGGACGGGGCGGGCACGGCCTGCGGCGGGACGCCGCAGCTACGGATTGACAAGCCGGCTCAACACCTTGGCGGCGGAACGGGCGGACCGGATGCCGGCAGCGAAAGCAGCTCCGCTCCTGTCAGGAAAACGGGCTGGGGGAAAGGGTTGGAAAACGGATCTGCCAGCGAGGCGATGGACGGCGGGAAAAGGTCGTTGAACAGCTTCGAAGCGGAAGGCGGGAGAGGGGCTTCCGGCTTTTCCTCACCCGGTTCCTTGGATTTCACCTCGGCGATCTTCTCGCAAAGGTGGCAGGGCTTCTCGCCGGAGAAGGTGTCGCTGACGGCCTGCGTGAGGGTGCTTTCCTGCGAGTAGCTGACCAGCATATTCGTCCATGCGTAAACCTGTAGAATCGCGTAGGGGCCGCCGATCAAATGAAGGCAGCCAAGGATCAGGAACAGGTGACGGAGGAGGTTCTTCAACGCGCTCGCGCCAAGCGATGCGCGGAGAGCGGCGACGTGTCAACTTTCATCCGTGCGATGGCACGACTCCGTCATCTGTGGCGCGGATCATTTGACTTTCCTCGCCGCCCGCAACGGTTAGCTCCCGAACATGATACGTAGGAATTTCCTGAAGATCACCTTGCCGATGCGGTGGTTGATTTGAACACGCGCCCGCTGGAATTCATGGCCACGCTCGGGGATCTGAGAGACCGAGAAGCAAACCCTCGGTCCGGGTTCCTCCTTCTTCATAGCGAAGAGTAATGTCCACGCCACCTTCAACCGCAGCGACAGGGATTTGAAATTCATCGCTATCAACACCCCCTGCTACTCTCGGGCCGTCCCTGCCGGGACTCAAAAGATTCGCACGTTCGACTTTCGCCCTAGCTGGATGGCCGGGATGTTTCCCATGTGAATTGCGTCTTGTGAGGTGATTCTCGTTATGAGCTAATGCCTGTATGAAAATTTTATGTGCGATGATGTCATTGGTTTTGGCTACATCTGCTTACAGCGAAAAATCCGACTTCGAGGCGGTTGACGGCCCGAACGTGCGGGTGACCAGGCATGAGGATGGTTCGAGGACGATCTTCACCCGCAGTCCCGACGCCCGAACCCTTACCAAGAAAACCTACTCTTCAGGAGGCGCCTTGTTTCTGGTTACGATCTACCGAATGGACGCGCAGGGAAATCCGATGAACTGCAAGATTTACGACGGAAAGAAAAATGAGATGTTCAAATCGCGATACGGCTACCGGAAGTCCGATGGACAGCTTGTCGAGGAGCAGATGTTCGATTCGCGGGTGAAACGCATTGATCCGAACACCGGTGAGGAGATGCCAGTGAGGCGTTTCATTTACACCTATGACGCACTTGGTAACCGCAGCGCGCCGATTTCCATCACGCTCACACCCGGTAAGACCGCCGAGGAGGTCTACGGCAAACCAACGGCACTGGATGCCGATCCTTTCGATGCCCCCCCGGGGCGCTGATTTTTTCTGCGATGATTTCGGGTAAGATATTGCTCCCCGTATTAGTGGGCACCGCGCTCGGCGCGGCGGGCTGGATGCAGGGCTCGCGGGGAGGTGGTGCGGACGCGGCGGGTATTTCACGGCAGCTTGAGATCGCGGAGGAACAGGTCGCGATGCTGGAGCGCGAGAACGCATCCCTGCGGTCGCTTGCGCAGGGCGGAGGCGAGGTGGCCGTGCCACCGGAATTGATCGCGAAGATCGAGCGGGATTTCGGACTCACCTTTCTCTCCAGCCCGGTATTCCATCGCATCGCGGGGGAAGAACTCGGATACCGCATCGAGGCGGCGATGGAGAGCCGTTTCGGCCCGCAGGGTGTGGACGACAGGCAGGAAGCTTACCGTTGGATCGGCTGGCTGCGTGCGGAAGAAATGTTGCTGGCGCAGATGGTCGCCGTGAAATCCGTAGGTGCGCTGGGATGGTTCGATGAGGTGACCGGTGAGGCGTGGGTGACGGATCGGTTCGATCTCAAGAATATCCCCGACCAGGCGGCGATGGTGCGGTTGCTGGTGAGGATCCTTCTGAATCAGCATTTTCCGCCGCCCTCCGCGTATCCGGGCGACGACGCGGCGCGGGCACGGGAAGCCTTGCACGCGGGTGCGGCCTCGGGCGCGGAGGCGAGGTTTTATGCGGCAAGCGCAAGGGGCATCGGCTTCATGCCTATGAACGACAACAGCGCCGCCGCCCGCCTGTTGCTCACGCTTTCCGACTTCGTCCAAGGCGTCAGCCTTTTCCCGGCGGTGGAGGGGAAAGGGTTGGCCGACACGCTCTTTGTGAGGGGCTCGGAGGATTTCGCCGACCGCATGAGGAAGCCGCCGCAGAATACTTTGGAGATCGTCCTGCCGGGCGAGATGGGGCGCGGAGGCGAGGTGGCCTTGCCGGAAATTTCCGACGAGGTGTTTCTCAGGGAAAGCGCGGGATATCTGGGTCTGCGCCTGTGGCTTGCGTTGACCGAAGACCTGGGTATGGCTGAGGAGGTTTCCCGATCCTGGATGAAGGATGGCTACGCTCTTTTTGCGGACGGCGAGATGTCAAGCGGCCTAGTGTGGGAAGTGACGCTCGAGGACGCAACTGCCGCGGATGCGTTCACGAAGGCGGCGCAAGGTCTAGTCGAGGCAATGGTGACCGAAGGCCGCTTCCTCGGCACGGTCAGGGTCACGGATACCACCGTCAGGTTTTTCAATGTCGCGACCCAAGAGTCCGCCGCGCAACTCGGGCAGCGGTGAATTTCTCGGGCAACCGGACTTTCCGAAAAGCTACGAGGATTTTTTTTCCCGCCTCAAGCCTGGCATCTTTGAAATGGAGCACATTCATAGCCGCACCAATCATGATTTCAGTGAGCCTAGAGACAGAAATAGAACCACGGATGGACACAGATACACACGGATAATCTAAGAGTTATGCGAAGTCGGATCCGTGGTTAAAAAGAATCCAGACAACGCCTCGATCGTTTTTCAACTGTGGGATTTAGGACTATTTCAGCAGCGCGAGGATGGGAGCGGGATAGACGCCGAACACTAGCGTGAGGGCGGTGAGGGAGGCGATGGCGATTTTTGAGATCGCGGGCAGGGGGATGGCGGAGGAGTCGCTGGCCTCGATCCACCACATGGCGCGGATCGTCTTGAAGTAGTAATAGAAACCTGCGGCGGCGGCGATGACGGCGATGGTCAATCCCGCCCAGAGGTGGGCTCCGGCGGCGAGCTGGAAGACGAAGAATTTCCCGATGAAACCGGCGGTGAGCGGCACGCCCGCGAGTGCGG
>CAMBTF010000233.1 GCA_945870545.1 Akkermansia muciniphila | reverse complement strand
AAAAGCTGGGTTGATGTGGGGCGCGGAGTCCGTAGTCTGGCGGCGGATGATCACGCAGGCTTTCATACTCGGGGCGGGGCTGGGGACTCGGTTGCGGCCGCTGACGGATGCGCTGCCCAAGCCGCTGGTGCCGCTTTTTCACAAGCCCCTTGCGTTGTGGGCGGTGGAGGCCTGCGAGGCGGCGGGGTGCCGAAGGTTTGCGATCAACACCCATCACTTGCCGGAAAAATGGCAGGGCTTCGGCGCGGGAAAGGATGTGACCTTTTTTCACGAACCGATTCTGTTAGAAACCGGCGGGGGGCTGAAAAAGATCGAGGATTGGATCGAGGACGGCAGCCTGCTGATCCACAATGGCGATATTTTTTCCTCCATGGATCTACGAAAACTCGCTGCCGCACACGAGGCTTCTGGCGATGAGGTGACGCTGGCGGTGAGGTCGGCGGGCGGGGAAAAACGGATCTCGCTCGATGAAAACGGACGCGTGGCCGATGTGCGCAGCGAGGTGCGCGGCTTGCCGGGCACGCATGTTTTCACCGGCATCTACTGCGTGAACCGTAGATTCCTCCAACGCATCCCGGCGGGCAAGGTGATCGCGGTGATCCCCGCTTTCCAAGAACTGGTGCGGGAGGGGAAAATCGGCGCGGTCATCCTTGATGAAGGCGAGTGGATGGATCTCGGCGATGTGGAAAGCTACCTCGCCGCCCACCGCACGCTGGCGCTGGAGCAGCCAGTGCATCCCGAGGCAATCATCGGTAAGGGCGCGGTCATCGAGAGGAGTGTGATCGGGAAAGGGGCGATGATTGCGGCTGGCGCGAAGGTCACCGACAGCGTCGTGTGGCCGGGGGCTTGTGTTTCTGGGGAAATTTGTGGGCAGGTGGCGTTTTGATATCTTGATGCAGTCGTGTGATGCTTTGATTCATGAGAACCATCATATCCATTTCAGATCATTTGCTCAAAGAGGCAAAGAAAATCTCGGTGGAACGCAGATGCTCCTTAGGGGAAGTGATTGACGAAGCATTGACCGTGGCTCTCCTCGCCCGACCAGGCAGCCCATCGCGGCACAAACCAAAGCCATTCGTCACATTTTCCGGCACCGGGACACTGCCAGGTGTGGATCTCAATTCCAACGCATCCCTTCTCGATCTGATGGAATCGCCATGAAACTTCTCGATGTAAATATCCTAGTCGGGGTTCACCGGAAGGAAGCGGCTCAGCATGAGGAATTGAAGACTTGGCTAGAGAAGGTGATCGATGAACCAGTCGGCGTTGCCGTTTCAGAATTGGTGCTCAGCGGATTTCTCCGGATTGTGACTCACCCGAAAATCTACAGCAAACCCACACCTCTGGCCATCGCCATGGACTTTCTCGATGATCTGCGTGGCAGGGCTGGGGTTCACATTCTTTCACCGGGGCTCAGGCACTGGGCGATTTTCTCGAACCTTTGCATACAGGCTGATGCGCGTGGCAATCTGGTTCCGGATGCTTATCATGCGGCTCTGGCCATGGAGACGGGCTGCGAGTGGATCACGCTGGACAAAGGCTTCGGACGGTATCCGGGCTTGCGCTGGAGAAGTCCATTTGATCTTAAAACTCCCGAATAAAAGCTCGTATTTTAGTCATTTTCTGCCATTTTCCCAGAAATGGACAAAATACCAACCTTTAAGTTGCGCAATCCCATGCACCTGATCCGCGAGATCGGGAGCCGGATCCGTAGCCACAGGATGGCGCGAGGCTGGACGCAGGCGGAGCTGGCGGAACGCTCCGGGGTCAGCCTTTCCACACTCAAGCTCTTAGAGCGCGAAGGCAAAGGCTCGCTTCAGCGCCTCGCCAAGATCGCGGTGATCCTGAATCTCGATAGCGAATTGCGCGGACTTTTCGCCGAGCCGAACCGTTACACATCGATGGAATCCGTAGAACGCATTTCGCGTCGCCGCGCTCCGTCCGCAAAAAAGAAACCCTGAAGAAACGCCATGCAAATCACCGTCCACTACCGCGGTCGCGCCGATTTTCCAGTCATAGGCACCCTTGCGGATGACGCCCGGGGGAGGATCTTTTTCGAGTTCGATGCGGACTGGAGAGCGAGTGGATCTGAACTTTCTCCCATCCACCTTCCGGTCGCGACCACGGGTTCCCTCACCACGGGTGATCCGGCGTTTAGTCCGCTGTTCGGACTGTTCGATGATTCGCTGCCGGACTGGTGGGGACAAAAGGTCATGCGTCGGCATTTCGAGGAAATGAAGATCCCGTGGAGCGAGGTGGGCCCACTGCAGAAACTCGCCTGCCAGGGAGCGTTCTCGCTCGGGGCGCTCGCCTATGTGCCGGATCTTTCGCCCAAATCGTTTCGGGATGCTGCTACCACGGAAGTCGCGCAGCTTGTAGATTCTGCACGGCATTTGTATCGCGGAGACAGCGCTGAGATCATTCCGGCGCTGATCCGGGGAGGGCTCTCACCAGGAGGCGCGCAGCCCAAGGCGCTGATCGCCTTCAACCCTGACTTCACGCAGGTGAGTGCGGGCGGTGCGGAAATTTCTGCGGGATTCAACGGTTGGTTAATTAAATTTCAGATCGATCCGGAAGACCACCTCTGCCGCCAGGAGCACGCCCTGAGCCTGATGGCGGCGGCGGCGGGAATCCGTGTTCCGGAAACCCGCTTGTTCCAGACCCCGGAGGGCGCGGCGCATTTCATGACGCGGCGCTTCGATCTCAACGGCAACGCACCCATTCATCTGCACAGCTATGCCGGGCTGACCCATACACCGGTGCGCGACCTCATTGACTACTCAGACTTACTCGATCTCACAAGGGAGCTTACGGCCAGGGAAAGTGAGGTCGATGAAATGTTCCGCCGTGCCGTCTTCAACATCGCGATCGCCAACGATGACGATCACTCGCGGAACCACGCTTTTCTGATGGACGCGTCGGGCGAATGGATGCTCTCCCCCGCCTACGACATCACCCGCAGCGGCTATGCGCTCGGCTCCGGTTTTCGCGCGGCGGGCGTGCGCGGAAAATTTTCCGGGATCACACCGGATGACATGAGCGCCCTCGCCGCCGCCCATGGTCTGCGGCGGGTGGAGGAAAAAATCGAAGCCGTGCTGGAAGCGATACGACTCTGGCCGTCGTTCGCGGAACAGGCGGGACTCCGGGACTCGGAAGCGGCCTTGCTCCAGGATGAGTTTCCGGCAGGACGCTGGTGAGAAACCGAAGAGGCGACCGAAGATTGACTTCGTCCATGCTGATAGGCGCTTCGCGATCAGGTGAACTGTTCGCGAAGCTCACACGCGCGTTGCCGCTACAGCGTCGCGATGAGGCGGACGAACTGGCGGCCGTATTCGACGTAGGAGGAGTAGCATTGGTCCCAATCGACGGCCGATGGATCGGGGGCGTGGAAGACGGTGGCCACATGCGGCTCGATGGCGATCCAGCCCTTGTAGCCGGACTTGTGGGCGTCGGTTAGAATTTCACGCAGCTTCGCCTGGCCGTGGCCGGGCATGGTGTATTCGGGTTCCACATCGGCGGCGACGGGGTTGATGCAGTCCTTGATGTGGATGTGGGCGACGTGGTCTTTCACCTTGAGCCAGAAATCCAGCGGGTCTTGCCATGGGAAAGGCTCGGGCTGGGCGCGGTCGAGCTGAAATACGGGGTTTCCCGTATCAAAGACGAGCTTCAGACCGGGGACTTCCTCGACGAGGCGCAGGGAATGCTCGGCGGAAAAGCCGCCCCAATTCATGCAGTTCTCGTGGACGGCGGTAAGGCCCGCATCGGCGAAGCGTTTCACAATCTCGCGCAGACGGCGGAAACGCTCCTGCTCGTTCTGATCCGCGCCCCATGGCTCCTGTGCGTAGGACATGATGCGGATCATCGGCGTGCCGAGCCGTTTCATGCGGGGGATGGCGCGCTCGATCTCGGCGAGGGTGATGGAGAAATCCGAGGAGATTTTTTTTCCCCAGTTCCCGATCGCGGAGCCGAACTCCGGGACGATGATGCCCGCCGCGGCGAGCTTGTCGGCGGCGGCG
>CAMBTF010000232.1 GCA_945870545.1 Akkermansia muciniphila | reverse complement strand
GCTCAACTTCATGATGAAGTAAGCGCAGCGGAAATCGGAGCGCAGCGAAAATCGGACGGACTGGACGCCTCCACATTCTCCGTCAAATTGCGTCTGCCATGGCAAACCCAACTAGGGTTTATCCCGAAATCCGAAATTGAACCACGGATGGCACGGAAAGGCACGGATGAAGAAAGAGTTATGGAAACGCTTTCAAACCTGTTTGGTGTATTCTTAAATCCGTGAAAATCCGTGCCACCTGTCCGTCGTAGCCTTGGCGAAGTCGGATCCGTGGTCAAAATTCCAATGAAGCCCCCTGCAACTTCGGAATTCGGGTTTATAGGATCAGGGAGTTGCGGTCGAAGACCCTAGGCAGGCTTGTACTCTCTGTGCCACCGCTTTTGGGGAAAATGCTAGCGCACCTCATTCGTCCAGCGGTGGGATGCTGAGTTTTAGGAACGTTTCGGCATCCAGGGTGAACGGCGAGGGATCGGAGGAAAGCTTGCCATAGATCAGGTTGGTAGCGGGATCCGGGGTGAGGGTGAGCGTGCGGGTTTTGGCGCCGCTGATGTCGCCGAGATCATCCACAGTGTTTTCAGTAGCCGTGAAAGTCAGCGTGGGCTTCGAGAGAGCTTTGGCGGCGGCCTCATCAGTGGGCGCGAGCCAGCGGGCTACCGTGAGGTTTTCCAGCGTGATGAGGATGTAATTCGCACGCGCGGGATCGAGATCGGCGGTGACATCTTTCCCGGAGCAGACGGCCTTCCATGATTCGGCGAGGTCGTTATAGGAAAGCTCCAATGGCGGCAATTCTCCTTGGGTGCGGACGAGGGATGTTAGATCTACCTTGTAGAACGACCAGAGACGAGCGTGCCGCCAGTCATGCGCGTTTACGGCGATCTTATCGAGAAAGGAGCGGTCGATGCGCATGATCGTCGGGCTCGTCTTGCGCTTGGCGAATAGGCCGCCGCGCTTGTCCATGCCGAAGGAGATGGAAAGCGCCTGGTTGTTTTCAGCGAGGAAAACAAGAGTCAGAATGGGGCGGTTCAATCCCCACGGGGAAAGGTCTTCCGGCGCGGCGTCGGTCTCAAAGGAAAGGGCGCGGGTGCCGGTGACGGCCATGAGAAGATCAAAGAGGCGCTGCTCGTTGGCGGTTTGCTGCTTTCCGGCGATGGTGGACGTCCACGGCGCGGGAGGTTCGCGGGAAATAAGGATGGTGGGCGTGGTGGCGGTCTCGATCGCGATGCCGCGGATCGAGGCGATATTGAGGTTGGTGAGGGTCGGGTCGCGGAGGTCGTTGACGGTGAGCGGCAAGTCGGCGAGCGAGACGATCTCCGCCTCCGCTTTAAGCGGCAGCGTGAAAATGGTTTGCGGTCGGTCGCTGACGGTAGCGAGTGCCTCACGGGCTTCCGGAGTCGCGGCGGGGAGGATTTCGAGGACGGTTTCCCCTTCCACACCGAAATGGCTGAGGGCGATCTGGCTGTTCAGCGGAGAGGCGGCGGTCGATGGCAAGGTCACATCGGAGCGATCGGCTATCGTCGTGGCCTGAAGTTGGAAAAGGCCTTCAAGCAGCGACTTGACGGTCGCGGGATCGGTGGCGAGATCCAGTGGTTTGGTGATGCGCCATGGAGCGGAGGGGTTGCTGCGCCCCAGGGTGAGCTCGCCCTCGGGGGTGCGTAAGCGGATTTTTGCGAGGGCAAGCGGATTGAATTGCAGAGGTCGGTGCTCGCGGAGGCGGCGGAAGCCGTCCTTGAAAAGCGGAGAGAGATCACCGGTGGCCGCATAAACGTGGGATTTCCTGCCACTCTCGAGCGGCAGCAGGTAGGTGGTGGGGATGGTTTCGGGGGCGGATTGCGGATTACCGCTTTCGGCGAGGTGAAGCCACGGGGCGCGCCTGCCGAGGCGAAAGTAGGCGAGCGTTTCGCCGGAAGCGTCCTGGTAATTGATCTCGGTGTTTCCAACGGCAAGGCCGGCCGCGGCGGGGTCGAGCTTATCCCGTTCGACCCGATCTACGGCCACTGTGGTATTTGCGAGGCTCAGGATGGCGAGCGCCGCGCGGTAGTCCATGTGGTCTTCCCACGGTGCGGTGGCCACCCAACCGCGCGGGGTTTTCACGAAAACAGCATCGGTTTCACCCGAACGCAGGCTGATGCGCACCACGTTTTCCGGTTGGAAATCAGGATAAATCCGCTCACCCAGCTCGACGGGCGGCGCGCCGAGGAGACGGTCTAGGCTGCCCTCGCGCATCTGCCAAACTGCCAGCGCGCCGAGGAGGGCCGTGGTGGCAAGTAGCAGGAGGGTGAATACGAGCGAGCGCAAAACTTTAAACTTTAAATCTTAAACTCGAAAAAGAGGGCTACGCCCGGCGGGATGAGAAGACGATGCCGCCGATGATGAGGAAGGCGAGCGGGATGAAAACGAGGTTGAGGCGGTTTATGAAGGACACCTGGGTATCCAACAGCGGCAGCATGTAGATACCGATGGCGCGGGGGGTGGCTCCGGCGAGGGAATCGCGGCGAACCAGCCAGTTCGCGGAAGATGCCAGGAAATCGATGTTTTCCGCGCGCTGGCGGACGGGATCGAGGAAGTCGGTATTGGCGATGACGATCATCCGCGAGGTCTCGGCGGCAAAGCGGTCATCGTTCTCTGCCCCGCGGGTGACGGAGGCGGCGATGTGTAGCGGCGGAGCGGCATCACGAATCACATCGAAGGTCACGCCGGCCTTGTCCTCGTCACCGTTTTTCCCGAAATCCGCCTCGCCCCAAAATCCATCGCCGATCTGGATCAGCGGGGTCGGGGCGATTTTTTTCACGGAGAGGTCGTCGGCGTTTTCGCGGACTTCGAGTGAAGAAGACGCGCCTTCGAAGACGGCGGCGCGGCCGGCCAGATCTTTCAGGAAAGGGATGCCCTCGGAAAAATTTCCGCGCGTGGTGGTGGTGATGCGCTCGCCGCTTTTCGTGATGATGCGATCGCGGCGGGGCGTGACTCCCTTGGAGCGGAGGAAGATGCGCAGGTTCGGTGGGCATTGACCGGCTTCGAGAAGGATGAGCAGCGCGGCGCGCGGTGCATTCCAGTAGGCTTCTAAGGTGGCGATCTCTGCCTCGGTGAAATCGTATTTCGGGGCGACGATGGCAAGGCCGTCGACACCCTCGGGGATCGCGGTGAGATCGGAAATGTTTGCGGGAGTGAGGCGGATGTTGCGGTAGCGAAGGGTGGCGGCGAGGTTGTTCCAAGGGGAGTTTTCGCCGTCGGTATCGACCCGGGATTTATCCGCCAGGAAAAGGAAGTTGCGGGGCTTGCCCTCGATGGCCTCGACGAGGCGGGCGGTGAGCAGATCCTCGGCGCGGAAAGCATCCGGGCGGCGCTGGCCTTTCGCGTCCATCGCGTAGGTCAGCATTTCCTCCGCGAGCGCGAGGGTGATGTGCGGGTTGAGCGCCGGGCTGCCTGTCTCCGCTTCTGTGATGATGGGCTCGGACTCATCAGGGCGGGCGTCGATGAGGATGAGATCGCGGATCAGCGTGAGGTTGTAGGCCGCCGCGAACTGCGAGGCGCGATCCGGCGCGCGTATGGCGTCGATGACCTCAAGCTCGATCTTGCCGCCGGATTTGCGGGTGTATTCCTCGGCGAGGGCACGGATCCGGTCGTAAAACGGTGAGGAGCGGCGGAAGGCCATGATCCATTTCACCGGGCGCTCACGTTTAGCGACCGCCTCGCCCTGAAGAAAGTTTACCGTCGAGGAGGAAAGCGAGTAATCCGCGCTGCGCGAAAGATCGGCGCGGACATGGTTTCCGGAGGAAAGGTAATTGGCGAAAATGACGGCGGCGAGCAGGAGGAAGATCTGGGCAATGGAAAGGAAGCCGAGGCCGAAGCGGTTCGGGCGGGATGAGCGTCTGGAATTAGGGGCGGACATCGGGGATGGGAAACTTTAAAATTTAAACTTTAAACCTCAAAGAAGAGCCTCGGTTAGTGGCTGTTAGGAGCATAGGACTAATCTTAGTTGGAGCTTAAAGTTTAAGGTTTAGAGTTTAAGGGCGCCAGCG
>CAMBTF010000231.1 GCA_945870545.1 Akkermansia muciniphila | reverse complement strand
TAAAAAAGCGACTCAGACGTGGTTGGAACTTATCCAGAATATTGAACGACACAACCACACGGGTGGCCTTGCCGACGAATTGCTTGCGATCAACCACACCATAGGATCTTGAGTCGAGACTGTTGTCCCGGTTGTCTCCCATGACGAAGTAACAATCTTTGGGGATGGTCATGGGATCGAAGCTACGCATATTGTTATGAATCCCAGGAATGGCCATCACCGCATGGAGATTTTCGCCCAGATCCTCCTCGGCGAAAATTGCAACACGGCGCAACGACTCTTGGACGTCACGGCTGTCATCTGGAGACAACTCGCTGTAGCCAGCTCGCTTGCCGTTGATAAGAAGAACATTATTGACCATTCGGATCTCATCTCCGGGTGTGCCAATAACACGCTTGACGAGGCGAGTGCCATCGCGAGGCGAGAATAGAACTGAGATATCTCCCCGCTCCGGATCGGCACGGTGATCAAGACTGAGCAGTGTCAACGGCACACGCAAATCATAGGCAAGTTTGTTCACAAAAACCATATCGCCTTCGACGATGGTGGGATTCATGGAACCTGTTGGCACCCAGTTGAGATCCGCAAGAGCTGATTTCACAGGGATCACCACAAAAGTGAAAAACAGGATGGTCGACCGGTTCTGCCGCCACTGACGTTTGAGAAAATCGCCGATTCCATTTTTAAATCGTTGCATACGACCGTATGGCGCTTTGGGTTTATGATGAGGGAAACGAGATTTCATGGTGGCGAGGCTGATGTCGGTGGCGCAATGACAAGAAGCCGTAGCGTTTTCTTGTCCGTTTCTGAGCGACGACTGCTTAAGAATTCGTCTAAAATGAAGCACCTAACCCAAAAAGAGGCTACTAGGCGAGTGCCGGAAGGATAAGGAAACATGAGAACATCATCGCGTGAGCAGAACATTGTAAACTTCATCAGCCTCGTTGTCCCAGACACCCATCAGCGACCGTCTGCCCTGATCAAGCCACTCTCGGCGCTCGGCGTCGCCCTCCTGTCCAGTCTCTAGGGAGATTTGCACCACCGAGTTTTCGGCCAACTCCAATGGCTCAAGCGGCCGGAATTTTCCATTCTCGTAAATGGCACTGATCGCAACCGTCACGCGCACATCATACCCAACATTTCCCTTCGATCAAACCCTTTCTCCCGCACAACATGGACAACCGCCCCCCGGTCGCCATGAAAGCGCTCGAATACCTCACCTACGTCGGGAAACTCGCCGAATTCGTTTCCGCCCTCAACGTCATCCCCTTCGTCGATCCAGCGGTCAGGGTGCTCATGTCCGCCGCCGCCTCGCTCCTCAAGGACACGGTGAACCGCATCGGTGACCTACTGGATGATGGGTTGTCGAACCAGAGCTCTCACCCACCTAACAGCTCGCGCTGCAAGTCAATCAACGAGATTGCCTCGACCTCCGGTTTGAGGCGGTAACGGTCCTCGCCGCCATAGACGACGAAGGTTTTGTCCGGTTTGAGATCGTCCAGAGCCGTGAAAAACCCCGCGCTCAAGACCGGGGAGAGGCCGCGTTTGATCTCCACCGCCCAGCTCTTGCCATCGCGGAAGGTCAGCACCAAGTCCACCTCCGCGCCGCTGGCGGTGCGGTAAAACGATGCCTCCGTGCGTGGCGGTGCGCAGGCCAGCAGGTTCTCGATCACAAATCCTTCCCAACTCGCGCCCACCACCGGGTGCCCGGCCAGTGCTTCGGCACTGCCGATTCCCAACAACTCATGCACCAGCCCGGAATCCCGGATATACAGTCGCGGGGATTTGACCATCCGCTTGCCCGTATTCCGGTGCCATGGCTGCAGCCGCCGCAGGAAAAATAGGTTTTCCAGCAGATCCAACTGTGCCTGCACCGTGCGCACATCCACTTCCAGATTGCGCGAAAGCACCGCCGCGTTTGCCAGTCCGCCCTGGGCGTGGGCAAGCATCGTCCACAAATTCCGCAGCTTGCCCGCCGCCAAGCGCACCCCGTGCAGCGGCATCTCGCGCTCCAGATAGGAGCGGATCAGAAAATCCCTGTATTCCGAACTCGCCACGTCGCTCGCCGCCAGAAAGCTGTCCGGGAAGCCGCCCCGCCACCACAGCTTTGGCAGCGCCTCGCGCCCCACTTCCAATGCATCCAATGGCTGCATTTCCAGATACGCGATCCGTCCCGCCAGTGTCTCGCTGCTCTGCTGGATCAGCTCCAGCGAGGCGGAGCCCAGCAACAAAAACCGCCCCTCGCGCAAGCCCCGGCTCCGACCTTCATCGATCAGCCCCCGCAGCGATGGAAACAACTCCGGCACCCGCTGGATTTCATCCAGAATCACCAGCTTGTCCTCGCGCTGGGACAAGTAGTCCTCCGGATCCGAAAGCTTGCTCAGATCCCGCTGGCTCTCCAAATCCAGATAAATTCCCTCCCGCTCCGCCGCACATTGCTTGGCCAAAGTCGTCTTCCCCACCTGCCGCGGTCCCAGCAACACCACGGCGGGAAAACGCCCCAGTAATTCATTCAGTTTGGAAAATGCCCGGCGCGCGATCACCCTGCAAAAACAACATTACAATGCATGATTTGCAAGGAAAAATCCCGATTGTGGACTTTGCGATACTCCCTACCCCGTTCCGTTCGTCGCCGTAGCGTTGGCAAAGGAGGTGGCGAAGATTGGAGGGCGGGGCAATGGGGGTGGTGTGCCGGTTGATCGGCTCTTGCCGGAATTCCAGAGAACTGACATCCACCATCAAGCGATTGGCAAAAGCACTCGATGAAACATGAAAGGATATTCAAATATGAACGCGCGAGGCCGAGCCCATTTACAAGCCATGAAGGACAGACCGCGAAGCGTGAAGCCCATGAAACCACGCATGAGCGGCGGGGCTCAGTCCTTTGTCGGCTTGCCCATGCCATCGGCCAGGCGTTTGGCCAAGTCGGCCACGATGGCCGCGTATTCTGCATCATCGGCCACGTTGAGGTTCTCGCCCGGATCCTTGGTATGGTCGTAGAGCATGTGGCCGGTTTGTGCCCCTTTCCCATTGCTATAGACCGTGTAGCGGAAGTTCGCGGTGCGAATGGTGTCACCGTTTTCGTAGCGGCTGATGGCAGCGTCCTTGATAGAGGCGGAGGGGTCTTTGAGAACGGGCATGAGCGAGAGGCCTTGCAAGTGGGTGGGCTTTGGCAAACCGGCGAGGTCGCAGAGGGTCGGATAGATGTCGATGTATTCGGTCATCGCGACCGCTGAGCTACCAGACTTAAGACCCATCGACTTGGGCGCGGCGAAAACCAATGGCGTGCGCAGTGAGGTCTCGAAGCAACTGTGTTTGCACCACATGGTGTGTTCGCCGAGGTTCCACCCGTGGTCGCCCCACAGGACGATGACCGTGTTTTCGGCCAGTCCGAGCGCGTTGAAGGCGTCAAGCAAGCGGCCGATTTGGGCGTCGGTGAAACTGGTGGCGGCGTGGTAGCCGCGGATCAACTCCCGGGCCTTGTCCTCGGGCAGGATTCCGGTTTTCGGGATGTCGCTGTAGGATCGTAATTCGCCAGAGGAATGCACCGCGCCTTTGGGTGCGTTCTTGGGAGGATAGTAGTTGTCGGGCATCCTCACTGATTCGACAGGATACTTCTGGAAATAAGCGCCCGGTGCCACAAAGGGCAAATGCGGTTTAAGGAAACCGACCGCGAGGAAAAACGGTTTGTCTGCCGCCGCCAGCGTCCGCAGCTTGCCGATGGCGTGTCCGGCGAGCTGGACGTCGGCATAGGTTTCGTCCGGCACGTCGCCGCCATTTTGCCACGACGGGCCGCGCCGTTTTTCGTTCGCGCCTTTGGCTGCAAGGTCGCGCGCTTCTTTTGTGACGTAAGCAGCCGCTTCGGGATACCATGGCACTTCCGACCATCCGTCCGCGTTGTCGTCCCGATGGTGGAAGATCTTGCCCAGGGAAATGGTGGTGTAGCCGTGATTTTTGAAATGGGTATTGAGGGTGGTGAGACCGGGAGCATCCTTGCTGGCTCGGCTTTCATGGTTGGTGAA